>NZ_CAKRCF010000019.1 GCF_934307085.1 uncultured Anaerobutyricum sp. | reverse complement strand
AACGTTTAGCACAACAGCTCAAAATGGGCTATTATTTCATCTCTCTTTTCAATAGTACTTCTGGCAATCCAGCTACTACTTTTCCTTGGCGGCGTCTGTTCAAACCGACAAATCAGAATTTCTCTATTGAAGATTCAGTCTCTTCGTCATGATGTATTTACTTCCCATCCAGCATACGACTATCAGAATAATATTAAATATAAGTCCTGTAATCAGAATTGGATTAAGGAAAGTTTCAAAGGAGTAGTTATTGCTGTAAATATTTACTCGCATAATTGTAGTGCTGCCGAAGTATCCCCAGACTGCAAGCTGGATTAATCCAAATATCTGCTGAAGAACATAAATTCCGACATATGCCCCAATGGAAGCAAGTACTTTGTGGCTGGAGGCAAGGTTTCCAAGTGTGATACTGAAAAACAGTATACCAATTACCAGGAATGGTGCTAGAACAAGAGCAATAATAATTAATGTTGTAAAGAGCGGTGTCTGGCTTGCATAGCGCATCAGAGTGCTCCAGAAAATACCAAAGTTAGAGAAAAGCTCTGTACTTCCTACCAAAATAAAGATAGATATGCTAATAACTACAACGTCAATAAGAAGCCATAGTAAAGCAGCAAGTTCTTTTGAAAGTAAAAGCTGTGCTGGTGTTACAGGCAGGGTATTTGTAAGGTAGCCCTGGTCGGTAAATACATTTTTATAAAAATGATAGCCACAATATATATAAGTAAAGATAGCAATACTTGAAATGATAATGACAAGAGCAAAAATAAGAAGCATTGTCAATGTGCCTATGATAGTGGAATCTGTGTTTAATAAAGCGTCTGTTCCTCCGCTTATTGTAAAATAAAAGCGGGATAAGAGGGCAAATAATAACACGAATCCATGAATTGGCAGTAGAAGCTTTGAAATAGAGCGCCATTCGTATTTAAATAATTTTCCTAACATTTGAATACCTCCCGGAATAATACATCCACTGATTTTCCCTGATTAAAACGAATATCTTCCACATCATTTTTCAGGACGATATGTCCGTTTTTGATAAAAACAACTTCATCCAAAATATTTTCCACGTCAGAAATAAGATGTGTGGAGATGAGGATGGTGGAATCGGGTTCGTAATTATTGATAATCGTACTTAAAATGTAATCTCTTGCAGCGGGATCCACTCCAGCGATCGGCTCGTCGAGACAGTAAAGTTTAGCACGGCGGCTCATGACAAGGATTAGCTGTACTTTTTCTTTTGTTCCTTTTGATAGGGTTTTGATTCGGGCATTAGAATCAATGTTTAACTTTTCTAACATAGAAATTGCCCGGCTTCTGTCGAAGTCTTCATAAAAGTCCTCAAATAATGTAATTGCTTCTGAAACTTTCTGTGTTTCATCTAAGTAAGTACGCTCTGGGAGGTAGGAGACGATTTTTTTCGATTCGACTCCAGGGGTATTTCCATTGATAAAAAGTTCTCCTTCTGTTGGGGCGAGTAATCCGTTGATTAATTTGATTAAAGTAGTTTTTCCACTTCCGTTTGGTCCGAGAAGACCAATAATTCTGCCGGATTCTAAGGAAAGAGTAATGCTGTCGAGTGCCTGTTTGCGACCATATTTTTTTGATAGATTTTTACATTCCAGAATCGTACTCATTTCTGATTCTCCTTTCCGAGTTTTTCAAGTAAAGTGATAGTTTTTTCATAATCAAATCCCATCTGTGACATTTTATTAAGAAATTCCTTGATTTGGCTGGATGCCAGTTCCTCTCTCATTTTTTCAATCATAGTTTTGTCCTCTGTAATAAATCGTCCGCTTGTTCTTGCGGAATGAACCAGATTCTCCCTTTCTAATTCGGAAAGAGCTTTCTGCATCGTGTTTGGGTTCACCCCTGCCTGTGCAGCTAAATCTCTAACCGAAGGAAGTTTGTCACCTGGTTGATATTTGCCTGATACAATATCCAGCGATACTTTCTCGATAATCTGAGCGTAAATTGGACGGCTGGAGTCAAGATTCCAAGACATTTATAACACCTCCTTTAAGTTATCAACACTTACATTCAAGAATGCCCCGGCATTCTTGCTGCGAGATGCGTGTCATGCAATGCATGACACGCATCTCTGCAAGTCTACAATTCTATTTTGCAGGAAAATGTAATAAGTTCCTTGCAATAAAATCCTGTATTATTGTACTAAGTGATTAATACAATAATACACACGGGACGAGAAAATGTCAACACAAAATAAAAATATTTTTTCACTCATGACTTTTTTACAAGTTTGAGATACAATAGTGAGAGTGTATTTAAAATAAGAGGAAATTATAAAAATTAAAGAGGAGGAAAGTATGGAAAATAAAAAAGCATTTGGTCACGTCATTGCCATTTTTACGATTTTTATCTGGGGAACAACATTCATTTCTACAAAAATTTTGCTTCGGGCATTTCAGCCAGTAGAGATTTTGTTTTTCCGTTTTGTCATGGGATTTATTTTACTGTGGATTATGAATCCACACCGCCTGCCATTTAAAAGCTGGAAGCAGGAGCTGACTTTTGCGGGGGCAGGGCTTACCGGAATGACCTTGTACTATTTAATGGAAAATATCGCGCTTACCTATTCGCAGGCATCAAATGTCGGCGTTATCGTTTCAGTTGCACCAGTGTTTACAGCGATAACAGCACGTATTTTCTTAAAAGAAGAAGGAAAGCTACGACCGGTATTTTTTATAGGATGCGTTATTGCATTGATTGGCATTTCTCTCATTAGCTTTAGCGGAACAACAATGCATTTGAATATGATAGGAGATATTTTGTCCGTTGGTGCAGCGATGGTCTGGTCATTTTATGCAGTCCTTTCTAAAAAAATAGGAGGTTTTGGATATTCTGTTATTCAGACAACAAGAAGAACCTTTTTCTATGGCATTTTATTTATGATTCCAGCATTATATATCTTTGATTTCAAATGGGACTTATACCGATTCTCAACACCAGCGTACATATTCAACATTTTCTATCTGGGACTTGGGGCATCCGCCATCTGTTTTGTGACATGGAATCTGGCAGTAAGAATCCTTGGAGCAATCAAAACAAGCGTGTATATTTACCTCGCACCAGTAGTCACAGCGGTAGCCTCAGTTATCGTTTTACATGAGAAAATAACCTTCCTTTCCGGTTTAGGAATCATTTTAGTACTTGGCGGCTTGCTTTTATCGGAGCAAAAGAAAAAACTTTTTTCCATTGGGGGTAGAAAGCACACGGAAAATGTTGTAGAATAAAAGATAAATGATAAAAGACAGGAGGAACATCTTTGAAAAGAGAAACCGTTATAGTAATAGATTTCGGTGGACAGTATAATCAGCTTGTTGCACGCCGTGTCCGCGAGTGCAATGTATACTGTGAGATCTATTCTTATAAAACAGATATCGAAAAAATCAAAGCCATGAATCCAAAGGGAATCATCTTAACTGGCGGACCAAATAGCTGTTATGAGCCAGATTCCCCAACTTACACAAAGGAACTCTTTGAACTGGGAATCCCTGTTCTTGGTTTATGCTATGGCGCACAGCTGATGATGCATATCCTTGGTGGCAAGGTAGAGGCAGCTCCAGTACGTGAGTACGGAAAAACAGAGGTATTAGTAGATAAAAAAGATTCTAAAATCTTTGCAGACGTATCTGAAAAGACTATTTGCTGGATGAGTCACTTTGATTATATTTCCAAAGTAGCACCAGGATTCGAAATCAGTGCACATACTGCAGACTGCCCAGTAGCAGCCGCAGAGAATGCAGACAAAGGCTTATACGCAATCCAGTATCATCCGGAAGTACTTCATACAGTAGAAGGAACGAAGATGTTATCCAACTTCGTATTAAACGTATGTGGATGTGCAGGTGACTGGAAGATGGATGCGTTTGTAGAGAATACCGTAAAAGAAATTCGTGAAAAAGTAGGCGATGGACGAGTATTACTTGCCCTCTCTGGTGGAGTAGATTCATCCGTAGCAGCAGGTTTGTTATCCAAAGCCATCGGTAAGCAGTTAACTTGTGTATTCGTAGATCACGGTCTTCTCCGTAAAGACGAAGGCGACGAAGTAGAAAGCGTATTTGGACCGGAAGGACAGTTCGACTTAAACTTCATTCGTGTTAATGCGCAGCAGAGATACTACGATAAGTTAGCAGGCGTAACTGAACCAGAAGCAAAACGTAAGATAATCGGAGAAGAATTCATCCGTATTTTCGAAGAAGAAGCCAAGAAGATAGGGGCAGTAGACTTCCTCGCACAGGGAACCATTTACCCAGACGTTGTAGAAAGTGGTCTTGGCGGTGAATCTGCAGTGATCAAGTCCCACCACAACGTAGGAGGACTTCCTGATTACGTTGATTTCAAGGAGATTATCGAGCCACTTCGTGATCTCTTCAAAGACGAAGTACGAAAAGCAGGTCTGGAACTCGGAATCCCTGAAAAGTTAGTATTCCGTCAGCCGTTCCCAGGTCCAGGACTCGGAATCCGAATCATTGGCGAAGTAACCGCCGAAAAAGTACAGATTGTTCAGGATGCCGACGCTATCTATCGCGAAGAAATCGCAAATGCAGGTCTTGACCAGGAAATCAATCAGTACTTTGCCGCACTCACAAATATGCGCTCCGTTGGCGTAATGGGCGACGAGAGAACCTATGATTACGCAGTAGCACTCCGCGCCGTAAAGACCATCGACTTCATGACCGCAGAATCCGCAGAGATTCCATATGAAGTTCTGAACAAAGTTATGAACCGAATTATTAATGAGGTTAAAGGAGTCAATCGAGTATTCTATGATTTGACGAGTAAGCCGCCGGGAACGATTGAGTTTGAGTAGCTTGAAAAATTGCGGAAAAGCCCATAAATAAAGGCTTTGCGGGATGTCGAAAAGACCAAATGGAGTGCAAATGGAGTTTAAAAAATATTTTTTTCTCTTGTTTATATTCCAGATTTACCTGCAAATTTCGTGAAATCAGTTAATCTCATAAAATAAAATTAGAGTAAATATGAAGAACAGTTTGTTTTGATTGAAGTGATTTTCGTCAAGGCAGACTGTTTTTTTGTTGCCTGCATTTAGAAAACAGATACCACAGAAAGGTTCTTTATTTTCGATGAGCTTAAACTCCATGACACAGTAATCACACTGATGGAGAATTAAAAAACAAGAAAATTTGATAAATTTCGGAAAATGATGTCCGATTTTGTATCTGCCAGTACAGAGTATATGAAGAGATAAATATTCAAAATACAGGAGGTACTGATTATGCAGAACTCTTTGGATTATCAGTTTCGTTTGCTTACCGGATAGTAGAAAGCATGAATACCAATCTGATAAGCAAGAACTATTATGTGATTCTTGGACGGGTGCCAACTCTTTTCTCATTTGTTAACCTTACCATGAGCATGTAAAACTATTATGTGATTCTTGGACGGGTGCCAACCCGCTATGTAGAGGACAAGATCGATGGTCTGGAACATGTTGAGCAGTATTTGAAATAGTATTTCTAATAGCATTCATTCATGAAAGAATCATTGACGCAACTTTCATTTTGGTATACACTAATTTCTAGAGCAATTCTATAAAATACGGCAAGGAAGCCAGAGCGTGTTTGGAAAATCAAAGGGCAATCTGCACGCCATAATTTGCAGAAAGCATTTTCAAACATGCTCTGGATTTGTTTTGTAGATTGTTACGGGGTTGTATATCTAAAGATATAAATTTTCACGAAATAGTTGTTAAACCAAGCAACTTATAATTCTGGTTTGTATATCTAAAGATATAGATTTTTACAACAAGAAAAGTGAGGAGAGTACAAAGAGATGAAAGGTTTTTATCAATGGTACAGAAAGCACATTACAGGAGCGATTTTTGTCGGACTGATTCTTGGAATTCTGACAGGATTATTTCTGGCAGATAAGTTTGAAGTTGTGTTGACTGCGACAAGTGCATTAGGAAGCATTTATATGAATGCACTGAACATGATGATTTTTCCATTAGTATTTTGTTCTATTGTAATGGGAATTTCTGGTATAGGAAATGCAAAGACAACAGGAAAGATTACCGGAGCAGCGATGCTGTTTTTCCTGTGTACGACAGCAATTGCAAGTTTTATGGGATTAATTATCCCAAGACTGATTCATCTTGGACGAGGTGTTAAGTTTGAGATGGCAACATCCGATATTCAGGCAACAAAAATGGACAGTATTTTAGATACAGTTAAGAGCTTGATTCCTTCTAATCCAGTGAAAGCATTTGCAGAGGGAAATATGCTACAGGTACTTGTATTTTCATTAATTATCGGGTTTACATTAATTGCGATCGGTGAAAAAGGGGAGCCATTATTAAAAGTAATTGATTCTCTGAACGAAGTGTGTCTTAAGATTATCAGTACAGTCATGTATTTTACTCCAATTGGAGTATTTTGTACGATTGTGCCGGTAGTAGAAGCAAATGGAACAAAAACAATCGTATCTTTAGCGACACAGCTTGTGATTTTATATATTGCATTCTTTGGATTTGCATTAGTGGTATATGGAGCCGCAGTAAAAGTACTTGGAAAGACAAATCCGATTCGTTTCTTCCGAGCAATCATGCCCGCAGCGTTAAATGCGTTTGGAACCTGTTCTAGTTCTGCAACAATTCCATTAAGTAAACAGTGTGTAGAAGATGAACTTGGTGTGTCCAATCAGGTATCTAGTATCACAATTCCACTTGGCGCAACAGTAAATATGGACGCGGTATCTATCTTAATGTCATTTATGATCATATTCTTTGCCAATGCATGTAATGTAAATGTCAGCATTTCCATGATGATACTTGTTCTGTTAGCGAATGTCCTTCTTTCCGTAGGAACACCAGGAATCCCAGGAGGTGCAATCGCATCTTTCGCTGCACTTGCAACAATGGCAGGACTTCCAGCTGGTGTTATGGGTGTCTATATTAGTATCAATACGCTATGTGATATGGGTGCAACTTGTGTCAATGTAATCGGAGATATGGCAGGATGCGTCGTGCTTCAGGAACAAATTGATTTAGAGGCATAACTTTTGAGGTTGCTACAGGAAAGGGAAAATGCTTCCAAAGAAAATACGCTATATCTGTTGAAATAGCTAACATAACAGAATATATAGGATAAGAAACGAAATTGAGAAGAATCGCAGTGTAGCAGAAGTCTTCTCAATTTTTGTTTTTGAAAAATAGAACAGAGAATCCCGGTTTATTATGCTGTTTTTCAATTTGAAGTGTGAATTATTGTTTTCCTTTTTTAAACATTAACATCATTTCGTTTGTCAGGCTGAAATCATCAGGTTGAAGTATAATGTCCTCTCTCTTTTTCCATTCGGCAAGTTTTAATTCAGATTCATCCATATGAATTTCAGTATCGCCGTCTACATCACAGTAAAAACCAGCAAGAATATCATCAACAATTCCCCATGGCTGTGACTTATAATAGCGGATATTCTTTACACGAAGCCCGGTTTCTTCCATAACTTCTCTTTGAACAGTCTCTTCTAAAGTTTCTCCAATTTCTGTAAAACCGGCTACAAGAGCATAATGAGAAAAACCAGTACGGTATTTTGTTACAAGAATTTTATCACCATTGCAAATTCCCACAATAACAGCCGGTACAATTCTTGGATAAATAACATGACCACAAGATGGACACTTTAAAGCCCGTTCCGCGTTAGAATGAATTGTTTTATTTCCACAACGACCACAAAAACGATTATTCTTATACCAATTATTAAGCTGAAAGCCAGTAATTCCTGCAAAAATACGATACTTCGGATGAACTTCTTTTGTTCGAAGTTTTCTAATAGGAGCAAAAACATATCCTACTGGAAGATGAGCAGGTTCTTTTTCTAATAAAAAGTAATGGGAATCATCAACAGAAAACAGATAAGTAAGGGCATTAGTCTCGAAAGGAAATTCATCCGTGTCTGTGGTGTCAGTATTACTAGTAAAGTCACGAACAGTAGGGAAAAAGAGATAATTGTCATACTCCTTATATTGATTAAGCCGGTGAAGAACGCCTTCCTCCGTAAAATATAAAACAATACTGTCCATATCTGGTACTGCATTTATATCATAATGATTATCTAATTTATGTGGATAAATATCTTGAATCATAATTTAAAAACCTCCTGCCTATATGATAACATGAATTAAATAGTAATTTTCATTGTTTTATGATACAATTATACGATAATGTCTAAATTTAGAGAATTATTTCTGATAATAGAGGGTGGACATTTTCAGATAAAAAATAAAGAAAGAGAATAAAAAGAAAGTTAGAGGAAAGGATATGACAAAGTTTTTTGTAAAGAAGCCATATTTCGTGTTGGTAACCGTAATTATTGTTCTGGTTATCGGATTTGTCAGTCTTGGTGAGATGCAGACGGATCTTTTGCCAGAGATGGAACTTCCATATATGGCAGTAATTACAACAGAAATCGGTGCTTCTCCAGAAAAAGTAGAGAGTGATGTGACAAAGCCGATGGAGAGTGCACTTGGTACAATTAATGGTGTGGAAAAGCTGACAAGTACTTCGGCAAATAATTATGGAATGTTAATGTTAGAGTTTGCAGAAGATACGAATATGGAGGCGGCGTTGGTTCGTGTATCAAAAGCTGTGAATTCACTGGATTTGCCAGATGGCTGTGGTACACCAAATATCATGGAAATCAGTGCGGATATGATGGCAACAATGTATGCCAGTGTTAGCTATAAGGGAAAAGATATTAAGGAGCTGTCCAGTTTTACGGAACAGACAGTAAAACCGTACTTGGAACGTCAGGATGGTGTTGCGAGTGTGTCGGCCAATGGTTTGATAGAGGATCATGTGGAGATTCGTCTGAATCAGAAGAAGATCGATCGAATGAACGATAAGATTCTTGGACAGACGAATGATAAACTTCTTGAGGCGAGTGATAAGATTGAAGATGCGAAGGCATCTCTGAAAAAGAGTAAAGAGCAGTTAAAAAAGCAGGAAAAGACATTAAGCAGCAAACAGGAAGAGACAAATCAGAAGCTTGCGGATGCACAGACAAAGCTTGCAGAAGCACTGTCGCAGAAGGCGGCATATGAGGCAGAACTTAATAGTTTAAAAGCAAGCGAGAGTGCATTAAAAGCAGAGAAGAAAGCTTATAAGGATGCAGGACTTGAAAAAACTTACCGTACATTAAATAATACATTTAAAAGTTTGAATGCGACTATGGGTGAGGCAGCGAAGCAGATGGGAATTACGATTCCTTCTTCTGTAAAGGAAGCGATTCAGCATCCAAAGCAGTTTGAAGCCTTTGTTTCCTGGATGGAGCAGATGGGATATGGAGAACAGTTTTCCAAGCTGACAATCGATTCTTTAAAGCAAATGTATAAGGCGGTAGAGGTGCGTCTTCCCCAGATTGATACAGAGCTTTCCAATTTGAAAATAAAGATTAAAGTGCAAAAGGCAATTATCGACAAGTTGAATGAGCAGATGAAGGGGCTTGATGAGCAGCAGTCGAAACTTATTGCAGGAGGATACTCTGCTGCCGCAGGTTTTGGTTCAGGTCAGGCGCAGATTGCTGCAGGTAAGACACAGATAGAATCTGCAGAAAAAGAGTTAAAGGATTCAGAAGATAAGTTGAATGATTCTAGAAAGGCGGCAAGAGAGAATGCAAATATTGATGCTCTGTTAAGTCTTGATACATTATCCACAATGATTTCGGCACAGAACTTTTCTATGCCAGCAGGTTATATTGAAGATGAGAGTGCACATCAGTGGCTTGTAGAAGTCGGAGATAATTTTACGAATGAAAAACAATTGAAAAATCTTGTTCTTACAAAGATTGATGGAGTGGGAAAAATACGTGTAAAAGATGTCGCTGATGTTACTGTAGTGGATAATCAGGGGGATTCTTACTCAAAAGTCAATGGGGAGAATGCCGTACTGTTATCTGTTTTTAAAGGAAGTACATCAAATACAAGTACTGTTTCTAAAGGAATCCAGAACTCTTTTAAAGATTTGGAGAAAAAATATAAAGGTCTCTCTTTTACAACGATAATGAATCAGGGTGATTATATTAATATCATTATAAAGAGTGTGTTGAGCAGTATTCTTTTAGGTGCAGTTCTTGCAATTATCGTACTTGCCCTTTTCTTAAAGGATATACGTCCGACGATTGTTGTTGCATTTAGTATTCCGTTTAGTGTATTATTTGCCATTATCATTATGTATTTTACAGGTATTAATATTAACGTTATGTCATTAGCAGGTCTTTGTCTTGGTATCGGTATGCTTGTAGATAACTCTATTGTTGTAATGGAAAATATTTACCGTTTCCGAAATGAAGGAATGTCTGCACCAAAAGCAGCGGTGCGAGGAACAGCACAGGTAGCAGGACCAATTCTTGCATCGACAATTACAACTATTTGCGTGTTCCTGCCAATGGTATACACTTCAGGTATGATAAGCCAGCTTCTGATGCCATTTGCATTTACTATTTCCTATGCACTGATTGCTTCTTTATTAGTAGCACTTACTGTTGTTCCAACAATGGGTTCGGTGCTTCTTCGAAAAACAAAAGATGTAAAGCAGCCGTGGTTTGATAAGATAAAAGATGTTTATGGTAAAGTGCTAGAATTAGTTCTTCGATTTAAAGTTGTTCCGTTGGCTATTTCTATTGCCTTGCTTGTTCTTTGTATCATACAGAGTATGCGGACGGGAATTGTTATGATGGATGATATGGATAGTAATCAGATTGCAGTCAGTATGACATTGGATGATAACATAAAAAAAGAAAATGCTTACAAGACAGCCGATGAAGTTATGGGGATTCTGACAGGAGTAGATGGCATTAAAAAGGTTTCTGCACTTGATGGTAATGCCAGTGTAACTTCTAGTATGCTTGGTACAGGAACGACAGATAATTATACGAGTTTCAGTTTTAATATCATCACAGAAGATAATATTAAAACAACAAAAGAATTCCGCAAGATTCGAAAAGAGATCGAGAATAAAACAAAATATGTAAAATGCAAGGAGATTACAGTATCTTCTTCAGCAATGGGCAGTATGTCAAGTCTTTCAAGCGGTGGTCTTTCTGTTAATGTATACGGAGAAGACCAGCAGAAGTTAATTAAAATCAGCGAAGATGTTGTTAAGATGATGAAAGAAATTTCTGGAGTAAAAACGGCATCAAATGGTATTGAATCTGCTGACAAAATGCTCCATCTAAAAATCAACCGTAATAAAGCGGCAGAGCATGGACTCACTATTGCGCAGATTTATCAGGAAATCCTGAAACATACCACAACGGAGAAAAATGCCATTACGCTCAACATGGACGATAAAGATGTGGAAGTCAATCTTATTAACGAGACAGACAAACTCACATACGAAAATATTTTAGATATGAAAATAGAAACAACCGAAAAAAACAGTGACGGTGAGGACGAAAAACATACATATAAACTTTCTGATTTTGCTTCGGAAGATGATGGTTATAGCATGGACAATATCACCAGAGAAAATCAGAAACCATATCTTACTGTAACAGCAGAAATCGGTGAAAATGCAAACGCTACTCTTTTATCAAGAAAGTTACAGGATAAGATTGATAAATATAAAACCCCAAGTGGCTACGAAATAGAACTTTCTGGAGATGCAACACAGACAACCGATATGTTAAAACAGATGGGAAAAGCCTTAGCTCTTGGATTTATGCTTATTTATCTTGTAATGGTTGCACAGTTCCAGAGTCTATTATCTCCATTTATCGTTATTTTCACTGTACCATTAGCGTTCACCGGTGGAATGATTGGTCTCGGACTTTTCGGAATGTCTATTTCAGCAATGGCATTAATGGGATTCATGATTTTAATGGGGACAGTTGTAAACAATGGTATCGTGTTTGTAGATTATGTCAATCAACTTCGAATAGGAGGTATGAGCAAGCGGGAAGCTCTAATAGAAACAGGAAAAACAAGAATGCGCCCAATCCTTATGACGGCCCTTACCACAATTCTTTCCATGAGTGTTATGGTATTCTCGCAAGATGCCGGAAATGCAATGCAAAAGGGAATGGCAGTTGTAGTGGCGTTTGGACTGTTATATGCAACGTTAATGACGCTATTCATTGTTCCAGTTATGTACGATATTCTGTATCGGAAACAACCAAAAGTGATTGATGTGGAGGATTCTGATTTGTAGCGTGGGCTGTGCTTTGGCTGTCTATATAAATTCAGAACTCACATTGGAGGGATTTGAGGAAGGCTTTAGAGGGGGATGGTTTTCTGGGGAGTTGGTTTTAACTATTAGTGGAAATCATAAATCAATGTGCTATTATAACAATAGTTTAAGTGTAAACCTTATGGTATTTCATTTCTTGAATATTCTATATCGCCAATCTCCTTCCTCAAATTTCTCAAAAATAATTTCTGAATTTCCTTTAACTGTCAAAGACGATACTTCGACGAATTTGCAAATTATTCCAAAATAGATTGCATTTTTTCTTGCCCATCCAAAGCACAGCCCACAGTAAATAAAAGAAACTATAATTGTGGCCTCGGAGCAAGGTTTGGATACTCGCGTGTATAAGCGAGTATCCAAACCGCCGCGACTAAAGTCACAAATATAGTTTCTTTTATTTACTGTGGGCGTCTATTACTGTGGGCGTCTCATTTGCTGTGCAAATCAAAATTTAGAAAAATTTATCATACAGTCCAAAGAAGAAGATAAACAATACGATTAATGGAAGGATGTAAGTAATATATCCTCGCATCCAGTTCTGTATTTTCAGTCCTTTTCCAGTGTTGGCTTCTGTGGTAAAGTTCTTCCAGCCCCATCCATATCTGCTTGTACAGAATAAAAGATATACAAGAGAACCGAGTGGCAGAAAGAGATTGCTTACTAAGAAGTCTTCAAAGTCAAGTACAGCACCGCCAAATACGGCAAATCCATCCCAGCTCCATAAGTTATATCCCAGGACACATGGAATAGAAAGTAAGATAATTGCAATGGCATTGATAAAGCTTGATTTCTTTCTGCTACAGCCTGTTAATTCCATACCGCAGGAGATAATATTCTCAAATACGGCGAGAATCGTGGAAAATGCGGCAAAGGACATAAATACGAAGAATAGGCTTCCCCATAATCTTCCCATAGGAATATGATTAAAGATATTTGGCAGGGTGATAAAGATAAGTCCTGGACCGGAAGTCTGGTCTACGTTAAATGTAAAGCATGCTGGGAAGATAATCAGTCCGGAAGTGATTGCTACAAAGGTATCTAAGAGAGCGATGTTTAAAGACTCTCCAAGTAAAGAGCGTTCCTTTCCGATATAACTTCCAAAGATTGCCATAGCACCAATACCAAGGCTTAGTGTAAAGAAGGCCTGGTTCATGGCTCCGGTAATCGTTTTAATGATTCCAATTTCTTTCATTCGTCCAAAGTCAGGAATTAAGTAAAAGCTTAAGCCTTCCTTTGCCCCATCCATAAAAAAGCTATTGACGGCAAGAACAATCATGATAAGAAGTAGGGAAATCATCATTACCTTTGTTACTTTTTCAAGACCGTTCTGTAATCCAATAGAGCAGACTAAAATACCGGCGATAACAACAACAACCATCCAAAATCCCATAACAAGTGGCTGGCTGAGCATCGTGTTAAACTGTCCAGATACTGCTTTGGAGTCAAGTCCAGTAAACTGTCCAGTTGCAGTTAGATAAAAGTAATGAAGCATCCATCCGGCGACAGTTGTGTAAAACATCATCAACAGATAACAGCCGATTAATGTAATGTAACCGTGAATGTGCCATTTTTGCCCCGGCTTTTCTAAAGCGTAATAAGCTTTTACAGGACTTTTCTGACTCGCTCTTCCAACTGCAAATTCCATCGTCATAATAGGAAGTCCGAGGAGTAACAGGAAAATGAGGTAGAACAGTACGAATGCACCGCCGCCTCCCTGTCCAGCCATATAAGGGAACTTCCATACATTTCCGATTCCGATAGCACAGCCAGCGGAAATCAGAATAAATCCAAGACGAGAACCTAATTTTTCTCTTTCTTTCATAAATACCTCCCTCATAATGCACTCTCGTAGTTTTTCTATATTTTTTTATTAAGAAAATTCTAAGAGCACAAATCTACAAAATGCTCCAAAAATTATATAGTTTGGACATGAAAATGTCAAGGTTACGTTCCTTGATTTTATAGAATTCTCTGATATAATGATAATAATGGGTAATAGTCACCTTAGAGAATGTTTCAAATAGCTTCTATAACACATTCTGGAATAGTTTTATTTTTTCTATTTATATAGTAAATCGGTCAGGAGGAAAATGGTATGGGAAGGAAATGTGTCGGCTTCGTAGAAGCCGTCGGTCTTGCAGCAGCATTGCAGGCAGCGGATACCATAGCAAAAAGTGCCAATGTTAAGCTTTTAGGATATGAGTACAGTGGATACGATGGACATATTCTTGTTAAGTTTGAAGGCAATGCCGGAGCAATCAAAGCAGCGGCTGAAGCAGCAACCGTTGCCATTTATAAGGTGCATACAGACTTTGATCAGACAACAGCTGTGAATTTGGAAAAGACCGGATTAGACGAAGAAGTCTACGATGTGTTGGTTCATAATAAGAATACAGTAGGAGACCCGTTACAGATAGCCTCTGGCAAGCGGCCGCAAGGTACAAATCGTCAGGCAAAGTGGGTTGGTCACTGGGAGCAGAAAGGTTGTTATATCAGAGAATAATACTATACATTATGTTTACATAATGTTATAATAAAAATAGTATATGCCATAAAATACATTTTATAACAGAAGAATATAACAAAGGAAATTTATAACAGAAACAAGTCCCCTGATTATAAGATATAGGATATAATACAGGGAGTTGTAACGGAAAAATAATTGCCTTGATTACAAAGTCTGAAAATATCAAAATGTAATACAGAAAAATTGTAGTAAATAAAAAGGAAAGTGGGGGAATGAATGCAGGCAGATGGAACAATGACAAAGCAGGAAGCGGAGAAAATGATAAAACAGCTTGAAAAAGTGTTTGACATTGTTCGTTTGCTGGATGAAGATACCCTCTATGGTGGACGGGGCATTGTGTCAGAAGATGGTAATGTATGCCAGTGTTATTCTTTCTGGGGAAGAGATGAGGTTTGTGAGAACTGTATTTCTCTAAAGGTAATGAAAGAGAAAGATAAAGTACAGCGGATAAAGCTTGAACTGCTTGGACAAGATTTTTACCAGGTTATTTCAAAGTACGTAGAGATAGATGGTAAGCCTTATGTTATGGAGATGATCAATCGTCTTGATAGAGAGATTCTGGTGGATGATGACGGAAAAAATAGACTATTAAGTGAAATCAGCGGCTATAATGATAAGCTTTATAAAGATGCTCTGACAGGAGTATATAATCGTAGATATTTTGAAGAAAAGATTAAGTCTTCACGTTTTTCCACAGGCATAGCTATGATAGATCTTGATGATTTTAAAATTTATAATGATACTTACGGTCATGAAGCAGGAGATATAGTGCTTGATACTATTGTACAGATTATAAAAAAAGATATCCGTAAGAGTGATATTTTGATACGATATGGCGGTGATGAATTTCTGCTTCTTTTGCCAGACATTAAAAGAGAGGCTTTTGAAATAAAACTTCGTCAGATTCGGGAGCGAATACATAATGCAACAGTTCCCGGATATTCACAGCTTCGACTTTCGGTAAGTGTTGGCGGTGTTTTATCTCAGGGAGAAAAGATTGAAGATGCGATTTGTCGGGCTGACAAATATATGTATCAGGCGAAGATAACAAAGAACAGAGTTGTTACAGAAGGTTCTCAAATGGATGAGGCAGGAGAAAAGAAAGTTCAGAAAAAGGGAGCACAAAGAATACTGATTATTGATGATTCTGAAATAAATCGAATGCTTCTTTCTGAAATGTTAGGAGAAGAATTTGACATTTTAGAAGCAGAGAATGGAGAACAGGGGCTTAAGATGATCCACAAATATGGAACGAGCCTTTCTGTTGTATTACTTGATATTGTGATGCCGATTATGGATGGATTTGAAGTGCTTGACTTTATGATAAAGGAACATTGGGATGAAGAGATTCCAGTTATTATGATTTCGAGTGAAAACTCTCCAAATACAATGCGAAAAGCATATGAGATGGGCGTTGTTGATTATATTAGCAGACCGTTTGACGCAAGAGTTGTTTATAGAAGGGTACTTAACACCATTAAACTCTATGCCAAGCAACGTCGCCTTGTTACACTGATTACAAATCAGGTATATGAAAAAGAAAAGAATAACCGGATGATGATTAGCATATTGAGTCAGATTTTGGAATTTCGTAATGGAGAAAGTGGTCAGCATGTACTGAATATTAATATTCTTACAGGACTTTTGCTTGAAAGACTTGTACAAAAGACCGATAAGTATCATCTAAACTGGTCAGATCGTTTACTTATTACTACAGCATCAGCACTTCATGATATTGGAAAGATTGGAATTAGTGATAGGATTTTGAATAAACCAGGACGATTGTCAGAGGAAGAATTTGAAATCGTAAAAAGACATCCAATTATCGGAGCTTCAATTCTAAAAAATCTGGCTTTGCATCAAGATGAGCCGTTAGTAAAAGTAGCCTATGAAATATGCCGATGGCATCATGAAAGATACGATGGAAAAGGTTATCCTGATGGATTAAAAGGAGAGCAGATTCCTATTTCAGCACAGATTGTATCATTGGCAGATGTGTATGATGCTCTTGTAAGTGAACGGATTTATAAAAAGGCATATTCGCATCAAGAAGCAGTTCAGATGATTTTAGATGGGGAATGTGGTACATTTAATCCAATACTTTTAGACTGTTTTAAAGAAATTCAAGAAAAAATAAAGGAAGAATTGGGAATAAAAGAGAACATAAAGTCATCAGAATGTTCAGAATGTATTCCAAAAGCAGAGACGATAGGGCTGTCGGATTCAGAAGACATATCTTCTATACCGGAAAACAAAAGACTTGATTTTAATGAATATGAAACAAGCAATAAAAAGTTTTTGGAATCTATATCGAAGGACATTCAAAATGAATGTATAAAGCCAATTGAATTATCAGAGATTACAGAAGAAGCCGATAATATAGAGAGACAGAATCAATTTCATTATTCATTGGCAAGGGGAGAAGAACATAAAAAGAACAGATGGCAGAAATAACTTTTCATTTAAGCGTTAAAAAAAATAATTATAATGATAAAATAAGTAGGATAGAAAGAGTGTAAAGAATTAAGGAGAAATATGATGACAGTAAAAGAATGTTATGAACAGATGGGATCTGATTATGAGGGTGTTTTAGGGAGAATGGGAAGCGAAGCAATGATTGAGCGATTTGCATTAAAGTTCTTGCAAGACCCAAGCTTTAATAATTTAAAAGAAAATTTGGAAAAACAGGATGGTGAAGAAGCTTTTCGTGCAGCACATACATTAAAAGGGGTATGTTTGAACCTTGGATTTGATGAACTTTATGAAGTAAGTGCAGAAATCACAGAGAAGTTAAGAGGAAGAGAAACTGCAGGAAGTGAAGACTTATTCAAAAAAGTAGAAGAAAAATACCAAAAAACAGTCAACGCAATAAAGGGGTTAGAGTAAATTTACCGCAAGTAGAGGCAAAGCCGACGCCACTGTAAAAGAGTTTGTAACCGGATTACTCGGAAAAAATACTCCCTTCTTTTCAATGCTATTTAGGATGATCTGGCTGGTAATTCTTTTAGTGCGGCGTCGGTTTTGCTCCACAAATCTGGATTAATCAGATTCGATTTCGTATTCAAATCCCGCCTCAGTAATTGTCTTTATTGTATCCGAGATTCCCTGGCCATCTGCTGTGAGATAACCGGAAGCAAAGATAGAGTCTACGATACTTAAAAGTTCTTTTTCGCGACCTTTGAAGTAAACTTCTCTTCCAGCAGCACAACGAATATCCGATTGTGGCACCATTAATCTGGCAAGACACAATACTTTCATGCAGTAAGCAGGTGTAAGAATAGAAGTATCAGCATGCTCTAATGGTGTCCCTGGAATTGGGAGGAGAAAGTTGATTGGAAGGGCTTCTGGTTGGATTTCACGGAGATCGAGAAGCATGTCTACGATATCTTCCTTGCTTTCGCCCATACCGATAATTCCACCACTACAAATCTCAAAGCCAAGTCTTTGCAGCATATGGATATTATCTACGCGCTGTTCATAAGTGTGAGTTGTACATATATTATGATAATAGGAGCGGCTGCTGTTTAAGTTATGATTGATTCGGTCAAGGCCAGCTTCCTTTAACATTAAGGCCTGCTTTTCAGTAAGAAAACCGATAGAACAGCAAAGGTGAGTTCCCTGCGCTTTCATAATACGGATTTTTTCTGCTAATTCTTCAATTTCAGCGTCTGTGAACTTCATTCCACTAAGACCGATACAATGTCTGGAAAGATGATTATCGTGTACAAAGGTATTGTCACTGTATAATTTCTCATCATTTACCCATTTATATTTTTCGATTTCTGCTTTAGAACGGCAGGATTGTGCACAATAGGCACAGTTTTGAGAACAGTTTCCACTGCGTGCATTCGTGAGAAGATGAATGCTTACATGATTGCCCTTATATTTTTTACGGAGACTTCCCGCCATTTCCATAAGAAGAGACATATCATTTTCAGGAAGGTTCATAATGGCGATTGCCTCCTCACGTGAAAGAGAATACTCTTTGTTTACATTTTCCGTTAGTATATTTTTGATTGTGTCGATAGTTACTGAGTCACTCATAATGAATCCTTTCTTAACTTTATAAAATAGCTTCCAAATGAAACTACGATAATACTTATTTCATTTTTATTTTTTAAAATTCCCTGTTCTTTAATTTATCATGGCAAAAATATATTGTCAACTATAATAAAAATACGGGTTGACAATAAGGCGCGGACGAATATGAAGATTTTAACATTATTATTTGCTGTATAAATAGTTGCTAACAACGCAGATGGAGATAAACATAGAACACATATAAGTTTTTAAATATTTCTTACAATAAAGTGAATTTAATAAACAAAGGGCAAAGAACGTGTATAATAATAGATAGTCATTATGTAATGGGATAAGAAAATATTGATTAGAAATATTTTGTGAAATTGTGATATACTGTGTTTTGAGAAGCGTTTAACAAAATAGTTTTCAATGGAAAAGCATATTATATCCAAAGAAAATAGGGAGGATTCAATGGATAAAATTGGACATTTAGTCATCACAAAATCGTTATCAGGAAATGTACACGGAACACATAGGGCGGCATTACTGATTGGAAGTATATTACCTGATTTGATGGTGTATACTTATCTGACAGGGCATACGTGGGAAGCAACATTTGAACATATTACGGAACAGATGAAAGCTTTAGAGGAAAAAGGAAGAGGTGGAAGTTTTTCTTATTTAAAACTTGGTTGGATGCTTCATTATGTAGAAGATTATTTTACTTATCCACATAATACAAACTTTCAGGGAACAATTCCGGAACATTATGCTTATGAGAAGAAGATGACAAAGTGGATGAGAGAAGGAGTTTTAGAGAAGATGTCACAGCCTCTATGTAAAAAGCTTAATTCTGCAACTCAGGTGGAGGAGAGACTTCAGGAACTTCATGACAGATATCTTTTACAGGAAATGTGTTATGAGAATGATATGGCATATATGCGTCAGATGGTCTCTGAGATATTGAATTGTTATGCTGAGATTTTTGTGAGAAAAAGAGAGTTTGCTCATTTTATGGGATGGGTGAGGAAAAAAGTTGGAATAATGACAGGATTTGTTTCTTAGAGTATGTTTGAAAAATATTAAATTTGATAATGTCATATAAGTTAAATGGAGTTTATATAGCGCACAAAAGAACTGGAAATTTTACCTCAGTAATTTAATTATTGAGATTAGATTTTCAGTTCTTTTGTGTTATTGTCTTTTAAGTAAAAAATAAGTTTTCTTTACAGATATATAGGTTAAATGAGAAAAGTTAGTTTTTGCGAAGTAGCTGTAAATTAAGTTACAGGGAATTTCGGCTTACTTTCCTGAAAGAGGATATATTTTTTTGCTTAAAAAAGTGCAGAGCTTTTTGAATGTAGATATAAAAATGAAGCTAATTTGTTTAAAAATTTATTTGTTTCTCTAAAAATGCAAGAAAAATTAGAAAAAATATTGACAAAATGAAGGAAAAGGACTATAAAACTTCATGTATACAAGAATTGGTGTTGTATACATGAAAGGAGAGGACAAAAATGAATACATTAGTCATTGTTTTAATTGCTACTGTTTTATTGACGGTTGCATATGTATTTTATGGACGGTGGCTTTCTAAAAAATGGGGAATTGACCCCAAAGCAGAAACACCAGCTCATAAGTTTGAAGATGGACAGGATTATGTGCCAACGGACGGATGGACAGTGTTCAGTCATCAGTTTTCATCTATTGCGGGAGCAGGTCCTGTAACTGGTGCCATTCAGGCAGCAGTATTTGGCTGGCTTCCAGTACTTTTATGGGTATTAATTGGAGGTATTTTCTTTGGAGCAGTTACGGACTTTGGAGCATTATATGCCAGTGTGAAAAATGACGGTAAGTCTATGGGACTTCTGATTGAAAAATATATCGGTAAGCTCGGAAGAAAGTTATTCCTTATTTTTTGTTGGTTATTTACTTTAATTGTTATTGCAGCGTTTGCTGATATGGTAGCAGGAACATTTAATGCTTATACTGTAGATGCCAATGGTGTGATTGCACTTTCCGATGCAGCAAAAACAAATGGAGCAGCAGGAACAATTTCTCTTTTATTTATTGCATTTGCAATGCTTTTTGGTTTACTGCATAAGCATCTTCATCTGACAGGATGGAAGGAAACTGTCGTTGGCTTAATTTGTACTGTAGCAGCACTTGAGATTGGTATGACAATGCCGATTACATTAGGAAAAGACGGTTGGACATATATTACATTTGTTTACATTTTCTTTGCAGCAGTACTTCCAATGTGGTTGTTAAAACAGCCTCGTGATGCGATGACAACCTATATGTTTATTGGAATGATTGCAGGAGCAGTTATCGGATTATTTGTTGCACATCCAACAATGAATCTTCCAGTATTTACAGGATTCCATAATGACCAGCTTGGCGATTTATTCCCTATATTATTTGTAACTGTTGCCTGCGGAGCTGTTTCTGGATTCCACAGCTTGGTATCTTCTGGAACTTCCTCAAAGACAGTATCCAATGAAAAAGATATGTTAAAAGTCGGTTATGGTGCAATGGTATTAGAAAGTTTACTTGCAGTCATCGCTTTATGTGTAGCGGGAGCAGCGGCTTCTGCAAACGGAACTCCTGCAGATGGAACACCATTTCAGGTATTCTCAAGCGGTGTAGCCGGATTCTTTGAAATGTTTGGAATTCCAGTATATGTAGCACAATGCTTCATGACAATGTGTGTATCTGCATTAGCACTTACAAGCTTAGATGCCGTAGCACGAATTGGCCGAATGAGTTTCCAGGAATTATTCAGTGTCGATGATATGGAACATACAGAAGGATGGAGAAAAGTTTTATGTAATACATATTTCTCAACAATCATTACTTTAGCTGCTGCATTTGTATTAACAAAAATCGGTTATGCAAATATCTGGCCACTATTTGGTTCAGCCAACCAGCTATTATCTGCATTAGTATTAGTAACACTTTGTGTATTCTTAAAAGTAACCGGACGAAGCAACAAAATGCTTTTCCCACCACTTATCATTATGCTTTGTGTAACAGGAACAGCATTAGTCGAGAGAACAGTTTCTCTTGTACAGGCATTTTCCACTGGTTCCGCAACATTCTTAGTAGAAGGCTTACAGTTGATTATCGCCATTTTACTGATGATACTTGGTGTAATTATCGTGGTAAATTCATTAAGAGCTTACTTTGCCTCAAAGAAGAATTCGGAAATTTAATTTGTTAAGACGGATAGACGAAGCTAGATAATAAAATAATCCCTATTTATGACTTTAGTCGCAGGTGTTAAATACTTGCTTATATGTGCGTGTTCAACACCTGCTCCGAGGTCACAAATAGGGATTATTTTGTTACCTGACTTTTGACAATGGCTATATTAAGAAATGAATTAAATTTATACGGGGAAAAATTGGGGAGTATCGTCTTTTAATCGTTCATCTATTTGCCTACAGAATCAAATTAGCCCACCTTGACTTCTGTGGGTATAGAAATTATAATCTTAAATTAAGATTATAAGTAGAATTTAAAGCCATATTTGGAGAAGAAGCTTGGAGGAAGAGAGAAGATGGATGCAGCAAAGATGAATCAGGCAATTCGAATTGCCAAGCTATACTATGAGTTACATTATAACCAGTTAGAGATTGCGGCGAGAGAGGGAATTAGTAAGTCTTCTGTAAGTCGTATTTTAAAGAATGCGATGGATATGGGGATTATAGAAGTACGCATTAAGGGTTCTGTTTTAGCAAATGATAATTTAGAGAATGAATTAATTGCCAGATTTCCGATAAAAAGAGCGATTATCGTGCCAGATTTAGTGGGAAATTCGCAGATATTAATGCAGGATGTTTGTGCAGCATTGGCAGAAGATCTACCACGTTACATAAAAAATGACAGCGTCATTGGTGTGACTTGGGGGCATGCACTTGCAGTATTGGCACAACAGCTTCCGAAGATAAAGAGAAGCGGTGTATCTGTCATTCAGTTAACTGGGGGATTTTCCAGAGCGATTTTTGAATCAGGGGCTTTAGATGTGTTAAAGCGTTTTGTAGATAGTGTAGGTGGAACAGGTTATCAGATTCCTGCACCGGCAATGGTAGCAGAAGACTCAATTGTTGATGCCCTGAAAAAAGACCCGCAGATTCATGAAATCCTTGAAATGGCAGAAGTCTGTCAGACCGCAGTATATTCCGTAGGCAATTTAGAACGTCCGTCCATTGTATATGAAATGGGACTTATCGATGAAAATGATTATAAAGATTTCAATAGAAGAGGAGCGGTAGGCGATTGTTGTTCCCACTTTATAAAACAGAACGGAGAACTCTTTGATAAAAAGATAGATGCCCGTGTGGTAGGAGCTTCCCTTGAAACGATTAAAAAGATTCCAAACAAGCTGGTTGTTGCCGTGGGAAAAGAGAAAGAGAAGATTATAACGGCAGCACTTCGAGGTGGACTTGTAGATAGCCTCTATATTGACGAACCAACTGCAGAATTAATAGTAAGGCATAATCCGATGGAAGGCTGATTTAATTCATACCCAATTTAACCCAAGCATAGAAGTCCGACAATTGTATATAGAGCCGCTGTGATATTAGAGCAAGTAAAAATACTGGAAGAGGTATTTTCTACGCGGGAAACTTTCATAGCGGCTCTATATACAATTGTCGGACTTTGTCCATTGTTTGCCTAATGAATTAAATATTAATACAATTTCTATGGAAAAACTATGAAATCTGTGGTATAAAAGAAAATATGTAATTCTTAAAGGGTATAGAAAGGAGGCAGTCCTATGGAGCGTTCTGTATTAGAGGAGGCAATTTATAATCGTTATATTGTGCCAACTAGAAGAAAGAGAACCCGTTTAGCTGGTTTGGAGTTTGAACTGCCGCTTGTGAATAGGAAAAAAGAACCGGTGAATTTTGAAGTGATTCATCAGGTGACCGGCAGATTTATTGATGCATTTTCATTTTCCAATATAAGCAGAGATGACGATGGAAATATTTATTTGGCAGTAGATGACAGGACAGGAGATGGGCTGTCTTATGATTGTAGTTATAATACGCTCGAATTTTCCTTTGGAAAAGAGGAAGATATGAATGTGCTGTACAAAAGATTCTGTCAGTATTATACTTATATACAGAAGGAACTGCGTAAAGAAGGCCATATGCTGACGGGTATGGGCATTAATCCACGTTATGCAGTGAATCAGAATATACCAGTAGTAAGTGAACGATATCGAATGTTACTTCATCACCTGTCTTCTTATAAAAAATATGGTAATAGTATTCCATTTCATACTTATCCGAATTTTGGGCTGTTTTCCTGTGCAAGTCAGATTCAGCTTGATGTAGAAGAACAACAGATCGTCCCAATGCTAAATACATTTACAAAGTTAGAACCGTTTAAGTCATTAATTTTAGCGAACTCTTTATGGGGAGAAAATGCGGAGATTTTATGTAGCAGAGACAATTTCTGGCGTAATAGTCTTCATGGCTTGAATCGTCATAATGTAGATATGTATAATATTACATTTGATACGACAGATGAAATTGTTCGATACATAAAGAGTATGAGTTTATACTGTGTAGAAAGAGAAGGAAAGTATATTAATTTTCCTCCAATGATTTTAAGTAAATATTTTTCTTCTGACCGGGTAAAAGGAGAATACTTTGATGGAAATGAATATCGTGAGATTACATTTCATCCAGAGATTTCTGATTTGCAGTATTTGCGTTCGTTTAAGTTTGAAGATTTGACATTCCGTGGAACAGTGGAATTTCGAAGTATATGTGAGCAGCCGGTAGGTGAGATAATGGCTTCTGGAGCATTGCACGCCGGACTTATGGAGAATGTAGAAGCACTTTCAGAAATTTTAGAGAAAGATACTTCTATTTATCATAATGGATATAATGCTTCTGAATTAAGAAGAATGTTTAACAGACAGAAAAAAGCGGATATTTTTAACTGGAAAAAGGTTTCTTCACAGCTTGTTTCTATTGTAGAACTTGCAGAAGATGGATTAAAGAAAAGAGGCTATGGCGAAGAACATTTTATTAAGCCATTATATCCTAGAGCGGAGAAACTTTTGAGTCCGGGCAGACAAATGGCAGAAGGAATGGCGAATGGAAAATCACTGGAGGATTATATCGAAGAGTATGGAGGGCTGTAATGCTGCATATTGAAAATGAGTATATAAGAGAACATTTATTAGATGGTGCGTTTGGAATCGAGATGGAAAGTCTGCGTGTTTTAGAAGATGGTACGCTTTCACAGACGATACATCCTTTTCCAGGAGATGCACATATCGTAAGGGATTTCAGTGAAAACCAGACCGAAATTAACACAGGGGTAAACGAAAGTATTGAGGCGGCAATTGAAGAATTAGAAGGACATACCAGAAGAATTCAGGAAAAGTTAAAGACGCTTCCAGAACCGGAATTGCTGTGGCCGTTTTCTAATCCTCCATATATTAGTGGGGAAAAAGATGTGCCGGTTGCAAAGTTTGATGGGGAAGATGCTCATAAAACAGTATATCGTGAATATCTTTCCGATAAATACGGACGTTATAAGATGACATTTTCAGGGAGTCATGTGAATTTTTCTTTTTCAGAAGATTTGTTAAAGGCTGATTTTACCTTACAGTCTGAACCCGATTTTATGAAATATAAAAATAAGCTATATTTAGAGCTGGCACAGAAAATGGCTGTATATGGCTGGATTTTAGTAGCAGTTACGGCTGCAAGTCCAATCGTGGACAGTTCTTTTATGGAAAAAGGTGTTTACGGAAAAAGCATTTTTACAGGATTAAGTTCAGTAAGATGCAGTGAGCTTGGTTACTGGAATGAATTTCCACCGACCTTTGATTACAGCGATATTGATTCCTATGTGGATTCCATCGAAAAGTATGTTAAAAATGGCTTACTAAAAGCACCATCAGAACTGTATTATCCAATTCGTCTAAAACCGGCAGGGAAAAACAATCTCATGTCATTAAGAAAAAATGGAATTAATCATATCGAACTTCGTATGTTTGATTTAAATCCGTTGACAAAAGCAGGTATTGACGTAAGAGATGTGAAGTTTGCCCAGCTTTTAATTGTATGGCTTGCGACAATGCCATCCTGGTATGTTTCTAAAAAAGACCAGGTTAATGCTGTACAGAACTTTAAAAATGCAGCTCATTACGATTTAAAAACAGTAAAGATTGCCCGTACAGAGAAAAGGGCTCGTTCCATCGTACATGAAGCATTAAAAGTTATCGGTTGGATGAAAGAGTTCTATCAGGGCCTTAAAATGGACGAAGTTCAACAAATCTTAGATTTTGAATATGAGAAATTTGTTGATCCAGAAAAACGATATGCATGGCAGATTAGGAAAGAATATCAGGAAAACTATGTGGAAAAAGGGCTTGTATTAGCGAAACAGAAACAAAATATGACTGTTTAGAGATATTTGGAAAATATTTCAGAGAAAAGAAAAATTAGAATAGCTCAGAATGGTCGTGACAGAATATATAAGGAGCAAGAAGAAAAATGTGTGAATTATTTGGAGTAAATTCTGCAAAGAAGATACCGTTAAATGAGTTATTAAGAGAATTTTTTTCTGACGGAACAGAACATCCCCACGGTTGGGGCATGGCATTTTTTTATGGCAATGCCGTTTCTTTAGAAAAACAGCCCCAATCTGCTGTGACAAGCAATTATTTAAAACAGAGACTTCGTGCGAAGATAGAGACAGATAAAATGATTGCCCATATCCGTCTGGCAACCAGAGGAACAATGGATTATGAAAACACACATCCGTTTGTTATGCGGGATAATTACGACCGTACCTGGACACTGGCACATAATGGTACAATATTTGAAAGCGAAGTTTTAGAACCATTTGTATCAGTAGAGGAAGGAGATACAGACAGCGAACGTATTTTGTGCTATATTATTGATCAGGTTAATGCAGCTCAGGATGAAAAGGGAGAAGCCCTTACAAAAAAAGAACGTTTTGCACTTCTTGACCGTATTATCCTTGAAATCGCACCAGAAAATAAGCTGAATCTGCTTATTTTTGATGGGGAGATTATGTATGTTCATACCAATTATAAAGACAGTCTCTACCGTTGTCGTAAAGACACAGCAATCGTCATGGCAACACGTCCACTCGATCGAGATAAATGGAAAAATGTTCCGATGAACCAGTTGCTTGCCTATGAAAACGGAAGGCTTATTTATACCGGAACAAAACATGAGTATGAATTTGTAGACAGCGAAGAAAAGATGCATATGCTGTTTCTTGATTTTGCGAATCTTTAAAAATAAAACATCTGCTATATCTTTGATAGAAGGAAATAACACAGAAAAGGAAGAAATATATGTTAAATCAATTTTCAAGAACCCAGCTTTTACTGGGCGAAGAAGCGATGGATAAATTAAAGAACTCCCGTGTGGCAGTTTTTGGAGTCGGCGGGGTTGGCGGTTATGTTTGTGAAGCCTTAGCACGAAGCGGAGTCGGTATATTTGACCTTATCGACGATGACAAAGTATGTCTTACAAACTTAAATCGCCAGATTATTGCTACAAGAAAAACAGTTGGAAAATACAAAGTAGAAGTAATGAAAGAGCGCATTTTAGATATTAATCCTGATGCACAGGTCAATGTTCACCAGTGCTTTTTCCTTCCAGAAAATGCAGATGATTTTCCATTTGATGAGTATGACTATGTTGTCGATGCAGTCGATACCGTTACTGCAAAAATCGAGATTATTATGCAGGCACAAAAGCTTGGAGTTCCAGTCATCAGTAGTATGGGAGCAGGTAATAAACTTGACCCAACAGCTTTCCGAGTAGCCGACATTTATAAAACAAAAATGTGTCCACTTGCAAAAGTAATGCGCCGCGAACTGAAAAAACGAGGCGTAAAAAAACTGAAAGTCGTTTACTCCGAAGAAAAGCCAACACGTCCAATTGAGGATATGTCCATAAGCTGTAGAACAAATTGCATCTGTCCTCCAGGAGCAAAACATAAATGCACCGAGCGACGTGATATACCGGGTAGCGTAGCCTTTGTACCATCTGTGGTAGGGCTTATTATTGCGGGGGAAGTTGTGAAGGATATTGCTGGGAAGTAAGACTTTGTCAGAACATTTTTCAAAAACACTTTAGGACGCAAAGAATCACAAATCAGGTGCTCAGTAATTTAAGTGCCGAGTATTTCACATTGATAAATTTTTTAATTATTTATCTATAATAAAACACAAGGAAACCAAGGATATAGTTTTTTAATATTATAGAACTATATTAGGTCCCTTGTGTTTTATTTTTGTAAGAACATATGGGGTGTAGGGATTAGAAAAATCCAGAATGTAGCGGTTAAAATAAAGTTTCAAAACTAAACTAATCTTTACATTCCAATATGTTATCAATATAAATTCATATTATAGAAGAAAATAGCTGGATTAACAATATAATTAGGTTTTCGATTGATATTGATTATAGAAAGAAAAATATTTTTCCAGTTAGATTAGAACGTGTTTGAAAAAATGTAAAGACCGATGATATAATAAAATTATAATCTTGGTGGATGGTAAAGTATAATTTGCACAAACGCCCCACATAGGTTAAAATAGGAGAATATTACAACAATTATAAAACAAGAATTATTGAATTTTAGGATTGAGACAAAGAAAAAAATGAAAAAATGTAGAATCACAGTCATGCGTAAAGCATGCTATAAAGATTTAATGCAAAAATATGAGAAGCCGATAGAACATGCTTGTGATATAGAAGAAGGCCAAGTTTTTATCGCAAATGGCTGGTGTAAGCCAGAAGGAATGTGCGACAGTGCATGGGAAAGTATGTCTCCATTTGTCATGACATTAGCATATGGCGGCAAAGATATTTACAGTGGCTGGATGAAGAACGAAAAATCAGCAATGATATCCTGCAATGATGGTTTTCGCCCAGTGAGTTTTCTCATTGAAGCTTTGGAAGAAGAAGCTGATTAGGGAGTTGTATTATTGGCATTTCACTAAATAACTTTCTTGTTTTCTCATCAGACTTTGTCGCCTTCATTCAACGATACAGGAATATCGTTTTGTTGATGAAAAAACATTCTGTGTTATTTGGGTGGAAATTACAGAAAAGTGAATATTAATTGCGAATTAAATTATCTACTATAAATGAGTAAATACCAAAAAGTACATAAAATCTATAACCAATTGTGGGCAGCATACATACCTTGAGCTCTGTTGGTATCATTGATGCCTGTATATAACAGACATGATTGTACAATTTTTTTATTTACTCATTTATAGTTATATATTAATAAAAATATAAAAGTCATATAAGAAAGAAGAAATAAAATGCAAAAAAGTTACACAGTAATAGAAATTTATGAAGCAGATTTTGGCTGTGAAGAACGCCCCGAAGGACAGAAAACAATGGTAGGTGTCCATTTGAAAGCAGAAGATGGAGAAGAAATCCACAGGCAGGAAGCAGATGACGAATTGTATGCAAAGGACATCAATGAGGGTGATAAAGTTATCTTTATTGAAGGAAGAATTGAAAAGCAATGTTGATTTATCTGGTAATTATTAATATAATAGCGTTTATCGTGTATGGGATAGATAAATGGAAGGCACAGAGAAAACGATGGAGAATTTCAGAAAAAATGTTGTTTCTTCTTGCGATAATCGGTGGGAGTTTAGGTGCTTTGGCAGGAATGTATACATTTCACCATAAAACATTACATAAGAAATTTGTGCTTGGAGTGCCGTTTATTTTGGTAATACAGGTAATAATTTTTTATCTATATTATCTGTATTATGGGAAGTTTTAATAATGGATGGGACAGGAAAATGATTACAGAGTATAAATTAGAGGATGCAGGCCGGGAAATGCTGATTACGGTAAAGCGTTCTTCCAGAAAGACACTCGGTCTTGAAGTTCGGGAAAATGGGGAAATATTTGCCAGAATTCCGGCAAAATTGTCAGACAGAAGTTTGAAATCCTTTATTGAAAAAGAAAGAGACTGGATTATTAAGAAGAGTGAACTTGTCAAATGGGAGAGAGAACATCGCCAGACAACCAATGCAACGCCGGTTCAGGAGCTGACCTCAGAGGAAATTGAGAATATTTCACAGAAAATTGTGGACAGAGTTCGATTTTATCAGAAGAAAATGGGGGTAACAGTGGGGCGTGTTGCCATTCGAAATCAGAAAACACGTTGGGGAAGTTGTAGTGCAAAAGGCAATTTAAATTTTAATTATCAAATTTATTATCTGCCAGATGAACTATTAGATTATGTGGTTGTTCATGAACTGGCACACAGACGGCATATGAATCATTCGGATGAATTTTGGAGAGAAGTGGAAAAGTATTTTCCAATGTACCGTCAGTGCAGAAAAAGATTAAAAGAAATACGATTGATTAATTGAGGAATGCAATGTTTGATATTGGTGATAGAATAATTGGACTGGAATTACCAGATACCTTTTATAAATTAGCGGAATTGCTAGAGCAGGATCAATTTGAACTGCTCTTATCAAAGAATAAAATAAAAAATATGCATAAAAAGCAGGATATACCCCTTGTGTATTTAATGAATGATGCAGTGGAAAGTTTTCTTGTCTTTCATAATGCCACAATAACCGGACAATACCAAAAGGAATACGAGGGTGAGATACTGGCTGTTCTCGATAAAAAAGAGGAAGAGTATGTTCTGGTAGTGCATCAGGGAGATAGCGTAATCACGCTGTTTTTTGAAGATTTATTGCAGCAAAATCATTTATATAATTACGGAGATGTCGGACATTTCTGGGTAAAAGGATACGAATATCTTCGATTATTAGAATACCGTCTTGCAATTCTTCGTGATAAATGTGATTATCTGAATACAGATTGCAGCACGCCAGAAGAGCGAAAACTGGCAGTATTAGTAGAATTTCCACCACTGAATTATTGCTGTTATCCAGCGGTGCCGGAAAAATATATCGTTCCAAGACAAAATCCGTGGCAACCATCGGATGAAGCAATCGATTTGATGATAGAAATAGCAAAAGAAGCAGAAGATAAATTATTTTTACATATTTTATCTTACTATAAGAAAAATAATTCTAAAGTTATGTCCAGGCTTATTGCCAGAATGCTTCACCGCAAAAAACATATAAAAATAGTCAGAATTCTCACGAAAAAACTCCAAAACGCAGCAGCCATCTATCCAGTACGCTCTTTTGGAATGGAAAATGATATACAAATCAGAAAACGTCTGGAAAGAGTAAAAAAAAGAAAACAAGAGTTAAAGGAAAAGGGAATAAAAGCAGATATTATCAGAGAAGAACCCTTTGTAGAGGCAAAAGATTCCGTACAGTATAAAATATATCTAATGAAATGGAAACAACAAAGAGGTAACTACATTACAGAAATAGAGGAGATTACTATTTAATTCGTTAGACAAACAGACACCCGGGAAGAGAACCGATACCCTATATTTGTGACTTTAGTCGCGGCGGTTTAAATGCTCGCTTTATGTGCTCGCATCTAAACATTGCTCCGAGGCCACAAATATAGGGTATCGGTTCTCTTCTCGGGCTGTCTTTCACTGGCTTCGGCTGTTGTTTACTTAATGAATTAAATAGTAAAAAATATTGTAACCTTTTTGTTTTTTATTTGTTATATATATGAAAGAAGTCGAAAAGCATTGAAGAAAGAGAGGTGAGAATCTGGATAAGCATTTATTAGAAGCATTATATCATCGCTATTATAAAGAATTATATATTTTTGTATATTCTCTTTGTGGCAGTGAGACAGTGACGGATGATATTTTGCAGGATACATTTTTAAAATCCCTGCTGGCATTGAAAGATTCTCACACCAATATGCGAGCATGGCTTTATATGGTGGCGAGAAATCTTTATTATAATTATTATAATAAGCAGAAGACTTTACTTTCCATAGAAACAGAAGAAGTGGAGAGAAGGAATTCTATGGGGACGACCATTTCTGGCGAAGGAGAAGCTTTTATTCAAAATGATATTTTGGAAGAAGTACTACATAAGGAAGAGAAGAAGAGAGTATGGGATGCTGTAAACCACCTGAAAGGACAGAAAAAGGAAGTAATACTATTACAGTATTTTGGAGATTTTTCGCAGAAGGAGATTGCAGCGATGCTGAAGATAACTCCAGGTAATGTGAAAGTTCTTTCTTATCGTGCGAAGAAGGAATTAAAAGAATATTTGACGAAGGAGGAAGGAAGATGACATACCGTGAATTATTAGAATTATATAAAGCAGGCGAATTAGAATTAGAACAGAGAAAAAAGGTAGAGCAAGATATCGAGAGACAGGAAGCGATAAGTGATTATCTCTATGAGCAGGAAGATATTCCAGAGCTTAATGACATTTTTGGAGAAAAAACTTCTATTAAGAGGGCAGATGAGAAGAATAAGGAGAATAACGGAAAACAGGAAGATAGTGAAAACAGAGAAGTTGGACAAAATGGAGAAGATAGAGAAAATAAAGGGGATAAAGGAAAGAAAAAAGATAGAGAAAAACTAAAAGAAGATCCGAGAATAAAAAGCAAAATATATAAAAATAGAAATAAGAAGAAGGATGATATAGAAGATGTAGATACAGAATTTATAAAGATGGTCAACCGTTCAATCAGACGTGCATTTCGCAGACTGGGTTTGACTGTTTTAGCGGCGGCATTTGTACTGATTTTGTTTGTACAATTCTGTCTCCCAACGATTGTATCCTGTTTTTATTATAATCCGGCAGAGAATATAGGAGATAAAGATTATACGATAAGTAAGATGAGTCGTGATATGGCAGTATATTCTGAAGTTTTTCTACCAGGGAAAAGGAGAGGTTCTGTTCAGGTGGAAGCAAAAGGATATGGTAATTATAATATCACAGTTAATCAGACTTCCAGTTTTACAGGCAGTATGACAGATGTATCAGGAGAGATTACCCGCGGAAAACTAAGATATTATGATAATAATATTTTTAGAAAGCCGGCTACGAATGTTTTTGTATATGGAAGTATCACTGGAAAAGAAGAAAATACAGTAGAAGAGAATTTGAAATATACAAGAAAATACTTTGATGTGAAAGACGATGAAGAAATCAATCTATGTGCGGCAGGATCTAAGGAACAGTCTCTCAAAACATTACAGGAATTAGATGAGAGAAAAATGTATATAGGCTATGTTTCTTTAGATAAAATTATGTCATATGCTGACTTTAAGAAGTATGTGGACAAGCAGGATTTGGCAGAAATATGGTGCGCAGTGCAGGTAGCAGAACTATATAAGGAAGAAGGAGGAGTAGTGAACTTTCAGTCAAATATACCAAATATTGGATTTGTATGTAATCCTTCTTACAACACAGCAATTAAGTGGGATGATAAAAAGTATCCAAACCTTTTACCAGGGTGTGAAACACAAGATATGGGCAATGCAGACGAATGGGATGACCCGGAAGAGAACCTTAAAAGCGAAAGCAACGCCAGACAGCATTTTGTAAGTTTACTTAATTATCTTTCTGATCAGAAGAAGTTCCTTGCTATGATGGAAAAAGATAACAGCAATTATTCAACAGAAGAATTAAAAGAGATGGCATCCTACATCAAGAAGAATGGGATAAAGGTATATGGATTTACTACAATCGCAGATAAAGAGACATTATTAAAACTCAGCAAACAAAACGAAGTATACGAGATTTATACAGAAGAGGTGAAGTAACTATTTTATTACAGCCTCGTAGCTCCCAGACCCCCAATATAGGATAGCTTCTCTTTTTCAGGGCGTCTGTTCTTAGTGAATTAAATAGTAATTCACATTTATTTCACAGAATGTTCGTTGACAACTCTGGTTATAAACGTTTACAATAATCCAATAGACAATATTAGCTGATTGTAAAAATTTTCAGAAGATTATTATTGCCTGTAAATATGCAGAAAGGAAATAACATACAGTTATGAAAGAAGTAAAGACACCAAAGAAGCCATTTATTTTTTATTATATTATTGTGCTTCTTGTACTCATGCTGGTCAATATGTTTCTTATGCCAACGATTAGAGAGGCGAGCATTAAGAAGGTTGATTATAATGAGTTTATGAATATGACATTAAATAAACAGATTAAAAAAGTAGAGATTGATGATTCACAGATTACATTTACCGATCAAAATGGAACCGTTTATAAGACGTCCAAGATGGATAGTGACTGGGGATTAACGGAGAGATTGTATCGTTCAGGAGCAGAGTTTACGACACAGGTTCAGGAACAGATGTCTCCGATGGTATCTTTCCTGTTATCCTGGATTATCCCAATTGTGTTGTTCTCCGCATTAGGATATTATGCACAGAAGAAGATGATGAATAAAATGTCTGGTGGCGGACCGAATATGATGTTTGGTATGGGTAAGAGTAATGCCAAGGTTTATGTACCATCTGAGGAAGGTATTCGTTTCAGTGATGTGGCAGGAGAAGATGAAGCGAAGGAGAACTTAGCAGAAATCGTAGATTACCTGCATCAGCCATCGAAGTATTCAGAGATTGGTGCGTCTATGCCAAAGGGGGTTCTTTTAGTAGGTCCTCCAGGAACTGGTAAAACTATGCTTGCGAAAGCTGTAGCAGGTGAAGCAAATGTACCATTCTTCTCTATTTCCGGTTCAGAATTTGTAGAAATGTTTGTTGGTATGGGTGCATCTAAAGTAAGGGACTTATTTAAGCAGGCTAAGGAAAAGGCACCATGTATTGTATTTATCGATGAGATTGATGCCATCGGTAAGAAGAGAGATGGACATATCGGTGGTAATGATGAGCGTGAGCAGACATTGAACCAGCTTCTTACAGAGATGGATGGTTTTGAAGGAAATAATGGTGTTATTATTTTAGCGGCAACAAACCGTCCGGAATCCCTTGATCCAGCGTTAACCAGGCCAGGACGATTTGATCGTCGTGTGCCAGTAGAACTTCCAGATTTAGTAGGAAGAGAAGCGATTTTAAGAGTACACAGCAAGAAGACACGCCTTGCAGATAATGTGGATTTACATGCCATTGCACGTATGGCAGCAGGAGCTTCTGGAGCAGAGCTTGCCAACATTATTAATGAGGGTGCTTTAAGAGCAGTAAGAAATGGCAGAAGAATTGTAACACAGGCTGACTTAGAAGAAAGTGTAGAAGTAGTAATCGCAGGATATCAGAAGAAGAATGCCGTACTTTCACCAAAAGAGAAAATGACTGTTGCCTACCACGAAATTGGTCATGCTTTAGTTGCTGCTAAGCAGACGAACTCCGCACCAGTACAGAAAATTACGATTATTCCGAGAACTTCCGGTGCATTAGGATACACGATGCAGGTAGAACAGCAGGACAAATATCTTATGACAAAGGAAGAACTTCAGAATAAGATTGCGACACTTACTGGTGGACGTGCAGCAGAAGAAATAGTGACAGGAACGATAAGTACAGGAGCTTCTAATGATATTGAACAGGCAACCAAGCTTGCAAGAGCGATGATTACCCGTTACGGTATGACAGACGAATTTGATATGGTCGCAATGGAAACAGTCAATAATCAGTATCTTGGCGGAGATACCTCTCTTGCATGTTCTGCAGACACGCAGAAGAAAATCGATGAGAAAGTTGTAGAAGTGGTAAAAGCACAGCATAAGAAAGCATTAGATATCTTGAATGAAAATAAAGATAAGCTTCATGAACTGGCGAACTTCCTCTACGAGAAAGAAACAATTACGGGTGAAGAATTTATGCAGATTCTGGAATCCTAAAAAATATAATTTTGCAAAATAATTAAAAAAGGTTTTGTCATAATATTATTAGAAAATTAAGCAGAAATCCGCTGTGATTCAATTGCCGGGTACGTCACTTATTAAAAATAAAAAAGAGAAATCTATCAACAGCTTAATGTTATTTGAGAAGATACGTTTGACATATTATTTCTCATTTAGATATTGTGTGATGGATTTCTCTTTTTATTATTTTCTAACGCCATTTTAGTTTAGAGCGTATTTGAAAAATCATTCTTAAAATCTGTATGTGCCAATTTATGGTGTAGTTTGTATTTATTCCATCACTTTTTCAAAATCAGCAGCTCCATGTTTGCAGATTGGGCAGATAAAATCATCAGGAATATCCTCTCCTTCATAAACATATCCACATATTTTACATACCCAGGTTACTTTATCGCTTTTTGGAGTCTGTGGAGCTGGTTTGATATACTTTTGATAATAAGTATAAGTAACAGAAGGAACATCAGAGAGAATATCTCCGGCAACAACATCTGCAATAAACATTGTATGTGTGCCAAGATCAACAGTTTGAATTACTTTGGCAGAAAGCCAGGCATTTGTACCTTCAGTAATATAGTAAAGACCATTTTTTGAGCGACTGCAGGCAGAATAGTCCGTGAACTTATCAATATCACGACCACTCTGGAAACCAAAATGGCGGAAAGTATCAAAGGATGCATCTTCTGATAAAATAGATACATTAAATTCTCCAGTATGAAGAATCATATCGTGCGTGTAATTTATTTTATTTACAGTAAGAGAAATACGATTTGGTGTGGAAGTAACCTGAGCAACTGTATTAGTGATACATCCGTTATCTTTTTCTTCCTCTTTTGCAGTAATAACGAAAAGTCCATAGGTAAGTTTAAACATTGTAGATGGATTCATAGTCATAAGTAACCCCTTTCTGTCCGGCAGATATGTGGACATAATGAAAAATATATATGGTAATTGTAAATGAAATATCAGTAACTAATTAAGAGTAGCTTATAGAAATCTTTATAAATAATGGAGATAATAATTATAAAAATTACTTATAATTGCAGAGATTTATAAAAAATAGCCCCCTATTAGTTACAGTCATCTGTTTTATATTTCAATAATATCATATTTTTTAAAATAAATCAATATTGATAACTGTTATTATTATTAATAAAACGCTTGCAAGAACAGGCAGAACAAGATATAATCTTAGGTAGTTACGATTACTTTTAAAAATATAAATATATCTCAGGAGCAAATTGTATGAAAGTGATGTAAAACAAATACGATGAAGTGATTTTTATGAAGTAAGTAGCATAAGTAAATGCGGTAAAATGATTTTTATGAGACAAGTGCCATAATCAATTCAAAAAATACTTGAGAATTATATTTCACAGAGAAATGCAATTTGTAATTGATAAAATTGGAGGAAACCTATGCGAAAAAAAGAACGAGCAGCTATTGTAATAGAGCGTTTAAAGAAAGAGTATCCAGGAGCAGATTGTACATTAGATTATAATGAAGCATGGAAGCTTCTTGTCAGCGTGCGTCTTGCAGCACAATGTACAGATGAGAGAGTGAATATTATTGTAAAGGATTTATTTGCAAAATATCCAGGTGTGAATGAACTTGCAGAAGCAGAACCTGAGGACATCGAGGCGATTGTTCGACCATGCGGACTTGGAAAGAGCAAGGCAAGAGACATTAGTAAATGTATGAGAATGCTTCGAGATGAGTTTGATTCAAAAGTACCAGATAACTTTGATGATTTACTAAAGCTCCCGGGAGTAGGAAGAAAGAGTGCGAACCTCATCATGGGGGATGTCTTTGGCAAACCTGCAATTGTAACAGATACACACTGCATTCGTCTGTGTAATCGAATCGGTCTTGTCGATGATGAGAAAAATCCGAAAAAGGTGGAGATGGCTTTGTGGAAAATTATACCGCCAGAAGAAGGAAGCGATTTTTGCCACCGTTTAGTGTACCATGGCAGAGAAGTTTGTACCGCCAGAACAACTCCTTATTGTGAAAAATGCTGTCTCACTGACGTTTGTAAGTCTTATGTTTCCTATATGAAAGAAAAAAATCAGTGAAAAGGAATTGTCGAAACTGAAATTTTGTAGTAGAATAATTTCAACCGAGCCAGTCTTTACAAAAATTTTTACAAAGAATAAGGCTATGGATTAAAGGAAAACTGAAACTTATCACATTGGAAAAAAGGATGGACAAGATGAAAGAATTTAAACCAATCAAAGAAGGAAAAGTTCGCGAAGTATATGATAACGGGGACAGCTTAATTATCACTGCAACAGACAGAATTTCAGCATTTGATGTAATTTTGAAAAATGAAGTGAAAGACAAAGGTGCTATTTTAACACAGATGTCCAAGTTCTGGTTCAATCTTACAGAGAATACCGTACCAAACCATATGATTTCAACAGATGTGAAAGATATGCCGGAATTTTTCCAGAATGAAAAGTATGCCGGACGCAGCATGATGTGCAAGAAGCTTGAGATGTTCCCGGTCGAATGTATCGTTCGTGGTTACATCACAGGAAGCGGTTGGGCAAGCTACCAGGAGAACGGAACCGTTTGCGGTATCAAGCTCCCAGAAGGATTACAGGAATCCGAAAAGCTGCCTGAACCAATCTACACTCCTTCCACAAAGGCTGATTTAGGAGATCATGACGAGAACGTATCCTATGATAAGACAGTAGAAATCCTTGAAAAGCTTTATCCAGGAAAAGGTAATTACTACGCGAATATCTTAAAAGAATACACTATTTCCCTCTACAAAAAGTGTGCAGAATACGCATGGGAAAAAGGTATCATTATCGCAGATACCAAGTTTGAATTTGGTCTTGACGAACAGGGCAGAGTCGTAATCGGTGATGAGATGCTCACACCAGACAGCTCCCGTTTCTGGCCAAGAGAAGGTTATGAAGCAGGTAAGGGACAGCCTTCCTACGATAAACAGTTTGTAAGAGATTGGTTAAAACAGAACCCAGATAGCGATTACGATCTTCCAGAAGAAGTAATCGATAAGACAGTTGCTAAGTATAAAGAAGCATATGAGCAGCTGACAGGGGAAGAATTTAAATAGTAATTTGCCGCAGGCAAGGGAGAAGCTCCCGAAGAAAGAAGATACCCTATATTTGTGATTCTATCGCTGTGGGTTGAATGTTCGCTGAAAGGCTCGCATTCAATCCTCGCTCTAAGGCCACAAATATAGGGTATCTTCTTTCTTCGGGAGCTGTCTTTGGCTAGGGACAGAATTACTATTTATCTTGGGGGAGATTTGTGGAATCACTAGAAGGTTGTGGCTTCCTGTGAAGTTGATTTTCAAGGGAGTGACACTCGAATTATAGTTATAATATGCCGAAAATGCATACTCTTTTATTGTTTTTTTGTGCCAATGCTGTAGAATTTAATTTTTCTCAGATTTCTACCGCTCCTGTTATCTTCCTCAAATCTTCTAACCTACCTGACAAATTACTATTTGACTGGGAAAAAATATGATATACTATAAATAAAAGTATTTGCGAAGAAAAGGAGGAACAGAATGGGTATATATTTTAATCCGGGAAATGGAAGTTTTTCAAAAGATAGAAATTATGAAATATATGTGGATAAAACAGAGTTACTAAAGTATTTAAATAAAGCAATTGGAAGTCCTAGAAATTGCATCGCTGTTAGCCACGCCAGACGTTTTGGTAAGTCCCATGCTGCCGGAATGATTGACGCCTACTATAGTCTTGGCAGTGATTCCTCAAAACTATTTGAAAATACGAAGATTGCCTCAGATCCAGATTATGAAAAATATCGAAATAAATATAATGTAATCCATTTAGATATTTCCTCTGTCTGGGATTACCATAAAGAAGATTTAATAGAATCCATAGAAGAACGCGTTTGCGAGGACTTTCAAAAAATATATGGAGACTCATTAAACTATAAGAGAGATTTTTATCTGCTGATACAAGATATTTATTCAATTACAGAAATTCCATTTGTCATTATTATTGATGAATGGGATTGTGTTATCCGAAATAGTAATGACCAGGATTTAGTGCATAAATATTTGCAGTTTCTGCACTCCTTGTTTAAATCAGAAGAATCAAAAACCTTTTTAGCACTTGGCTATATCACAGGAATTTTACCAATTAAAAAGATAAAAGATGAATCTGCTTTAAACAATTTTCAGGAATATACCATGTTAGATTCCTATCCAATTACAGAATACTATGGTTTTACCGAAGAAGAAGTGAAAGATTTATGTAAAGATTACCATATGGATTTTGAAACAATAAAAGCGTGGTATAATGGATATTTGATTGATGAAGAGCACATGTATAATCCTAATTCTGTATCGCAGGCATTGGAGAGGCATAAAATAGACTCTTACTGGAGAAATACTTCTGCTTTTGACACAATTAATACCTTTATCACAATGAATTATGCTGGGTTAAAAGATGATGTTATGAAAATGCTAGCTGGTGGTAAAGTTCGTATAAACACGAATACATTCCAGAATGATTTTTCTACAATAACATCAAAAGATGATGCATTAACTGCTCTAATTCATTTGGGATATCTTGGGTATGATGCAGATAGAAAGAAGTCATTTATCCCGAATTATGAAGTGGCGACAGCATTTGAATTAGCGCTACAGACAGGCTCATGGAAAGAGATTGCAGAATCAATTTCCAAGTGTGATGAGTTATTGGATGAAACAATTGATGGCAATGCCGAGAGAGTAGCTGAACTTATTGAACTTGCCCATGAAACCTACACTTCTATATTAAAATATAATGATGAGAATTCATTAAGCTGTGTCCTTACGATGGCATACTTTACTGCACCAGCTTATTACAATATAATTAGAGAGATGCCGGCAGGCAAGGGATTTGCTGACTTTGTTTTTCTTCCAAGGGCAAATGCAGGGAATCGCCCGGCGATGATTGTAGAATTAAAATATAATCAATCTGCAGATACAGCAATCGAACAAATTAAAGAAAAACGATATCAGGGAACTTTATCTGGATATGAGGGAAAGATTCTTTTAGTTGGAATCAATTATGACTCTGAAAAACATCATACATGTGTGATTGAAGAAGTGTAGGAAAGATTACGAGTTAAGGCACATTATTAGACTCGTTCTAAGTACATCCAAAATACAAAAAGCCCGCCAATTATATAGCTAGTCGATTGAATATCACAGTGGCTAGCCATATAATTGGCGGGCTTCGTTTATTCTTTCCCTAATAAATTAAACAAGTAAATTGTATTTAACATTAAGAAGTGATATATTAAAAAATAGAATGAGAAAAATATTTACTAGAAAAAGTAATGATAAATAATGGGAGAGGTAAATGAAAGCACAAGTGAAGACAGTAAAAGACACACCCCTGAGAATAAAAATTTTGAAAAGAGCATTTTGGGAAGGCTGGAATCTGGAGAAGGTAAACAGCGAACTGGAAAAGAATTTTTGCGAGCGATTATATGCACGAAACCGATATGAGGCGGGCCTGATTTATGCCTTTCAGAACAGACTTAGTTACGAAGAATGGAAAACGTTATATAAGAAGTACATTGAGCAGGATGGAAAGTCAGAAAATGGAGCGGCTGGAATACAGGAAACCCAAGCCTATATTCATCAAATGAATAAGCAGAAGATTCTTGAAAGCAAAAAGCAGAGAGCGTCAACCTATGCCAGCGGTATTTGGAGAGGAAGAGATATCACTTTTAAAGCAATAAAAGATTATGTCAGAAAGAATTCTCAAAATGAAACTTTAGAAACAGGAATGCGGACATTTTTAGTGGAAGAAGAGTTAAAGAATGTGGAAGCTACCGAAGACAACGCAGGATTCGGAACCTTTATGGAGAAAAATGAAGAAGAATTTTCAGCAGTACGAGAAAAGGCAAGATACTATTTCTGTAAATATTTATCCTTTTATATAGAAGAAAGATGCCAGAGATATTATGAAAAATGTAAGGCAAAAGACGAAGCGGCATTGGGTGGAAAGACGAACCGGGAATTGGAGCCGTACAGAAGAGAGGAACAGTTTGCCTTTGCGGAACTAGATGTTCTTAAAAATCTGACAAAATTAAAAGCAGAATCTGAAAAGTTTAAAATTAATATACCACTTGAAGAAAAGAAAGATTATGTGGAGAATGCTGGATTATCCTACCGAACACTTTTTGAACGGTTTAACTACTTTTATTTTGACTTTATCACGTTAGAGCGTGCAGAATATTTGTATGAGACATATTGGGAATATTTCAGAGAATTAGAAGATGACAAGTGGAAAGAACACACACTTGAATTTCAGGAAGCGTGGGAAGAAGAAATGTTGAAAGTAGCGAGCTTTTTAGGTGATTATAAAGGAGGTCTTACTCCCAAAAGCAAAGAAAGGGCATTTATCAAACTGGCTGAATTGAAAAAACGTTTAGATGCAAAAGAAGAAAAGTTGGACGAAGAATATAGTTTAGATTCTCCAAATCCAGGAAGTCAGAGGGGAAGAGGCGGCGAAACATATTTCAGAGATTTCATCACTGGAAAGAGAGATATTAACAGAGATACTCTCATTACATTTTTACTGTTCGTGGACGGAACAACGAGGCTTAGCGATGAAAAAAGAATCACGAAATTACGGTTGAATACAGTTTTAAGAAATTGCGGTTTTGCACAGCTTGTTCCCCAGGAAAGAGCCTTTGATAGATTTATTTCAGAGTACCTCGGAAGAACGAATAGAAGTCAGAAAATTGACTTATTATACGAGGCAGCTCAGGAAGCGGTTGAACGAGGAGAAGATTTCTGCTTCCGAAAAATGTATCTGCAGGGAAAAAGCAATCAGGAAGAATTGCTGAAATGTATATAGAAGAAGTGGAAGTATAGAAAAAGCAAGAGATAAAAATTGCAGTAGAAAACCATAAGGTATAATAAATATTAAGCACTATTCATTGGAGAAAACCTATGAAAACAGAACACTGGCTCCCAGAAGGAAGTCTGCTTCACGAAAAATACAATATAAAAAAGGGCTTAGGACAAGGTGGATTTGCCATCACATATCTGGCTTATGACACCACACTGCAGCAAGAAGTAGCGATAAAAGAGTATTTTCCAGTACGGTATGCAAACCGTCTGGGCAGCCGCTTAAGTAATGGCAGTAATAATGGTAGCAATGAAAATTCGCAGATCGAAGGTGCATCCTCCTTTCAGCTATCTGTGACAAGTATGGTCTATCCGCAAACCGGTCAGGAAGAAAAATACCTCGAAGGAATGAGAAATTTTTTAGAGGAGGCAAGGTTGCTTTTCGGAAAGTTCGATATTGAAGGCATCGTTTCGATTAAAGACTTTTTCGAGGAAAATGGTACGGCGTAACTCCACAGCAGGAAGAAGCCTTGATGAAGGGTCTCTCTTTAGATTATAAAAAGCGTTATCAGAACATTACAGAACTAAAGCAAAGTTTACTGTCAAAAGAGGAAAAAGGAGAAAACAAGGAGAAAAATGGTAAACAACGTAGAACGAAATATGGTAAAAAATTAATTGTTATTGCGCTTATAATTGGTATCATATGCATTGGAGCAGTAGCAGCAGGGAAATATAGAAATGATTTACACAAAGCAGAGAAAAAAGAATGGCAGGAAAAAAGCTTAAGCCAATATCCAAGAGATTCAAAACAACGTTTGCTCCTGTTAAATTATCTTGTAAAATATGGACGCTACAAAGGAAAAGGTATTTCTGATGACGAAAAAACATATATCCTACCTGAATGGTCAGTACGAAAAATCAATGTCAGATCCGATTACGATTTCTTTTCACTAAAAAAGGAAGAATATATTTCCTATCTCAGACGTCAGGGAATACTGCTGAAATTAAAGAAGAAAAAATATGAAGGAACCATGTATATAAAGCCAGTTGTAGGAACCATCCGTACTAACTTTGTTTATACAGAAATTTATGATATCGGACAAAACTGTAACATGAATGTTATTTATGATATTGCAACTCATGAAGTGACCAGAGTTCTATTCTACCGACAAAATAAAAAACAAAAATTAGACTACCTGATACAGATTGCATCCAAGTCCATACGATTCTTTACAAGAGACTGGGAACTCCCACCGAAAAAAACACAGCAAAGAGTAAAGGAAATGGTAGATGAATACGAAAAAGACGAGGAACAGAAAAGGGAAAGAGAAGGATGTTATCGTTGGATTAGCGTGTATGATGGTAGCATGGGATGCAAAACGGAAAAGTGGTGTGGGACAGTATTGCAGGTGTTTCGGTATACGGGGTATTAAAAAAGACAACAAGATAGTAGCAGACTTTATGAAAAATATAGACTAACAGAAAGGTTGAAAATATGATATATAAGGGTTATAATTATATTCATATCAATGAATATAACGGTAAAGTTGCAGGTGTATTTAAAATAAACAGAGAGCGGGGAAAGAAAATTGATTATAGGAATTTGCGATGACGATAAAAAATGGCTTCAGACCTGTAATAAAATATTGATAGAATTTTCCAAATTTATCAATATGGATTTGGAAACCAGATGTTTTTCAAATCCAGAAGGATTATTAGCATATAAAGATGAACCGTTAGATGCTGTTTTCCTTGATATTGAGCTAGGAAGGAAGCTGGGAATTTCCGTAGCAAAAGAACTGAATAAAACCCGCCCGAATTGCAGAATTGTTTATATGACGAATTATCTTCATTATGCAACAGAAATCTATAATACAGAACATATATGGTTCGTTGTGAAGAAAGACTTCCGAGATAAAGTTGGAGAGATTATTCATAGAATTGTGTATGATCTTGAGAATAAAAAGTCCCGAATCGTTTTGAAAACAATGAAAAATGAACTTATTTCCGTTATTCCATCGGACATCTGCTATATGGAAAAGGAAAAGAGAGGGACAAGAATCGTAACAGTGTGGAAAGAATATTATGTGAAGGAACGATTAGATGATATCCTTCCCCAGTTATCAGAATTAGACTTTTCCCAGTGCCATCATAGCTATGCTGTAAACTTTCGCCATGTAAAGGAATTACAAAAAGATATGTACATACTTTATGGGCAGTCGAGAAAAGAGCAGATTGTGCAGATTAGCAGGAGATATGGGAAAAAAACGAGGGAAGATTTCTTAAAGTGGTCGGCACTGTTTGTATAAAAGAATTACTTTTGAGTCTTTCATGTGTTTATTATGTAAGAGGGATAGAGTATGTTTTTAACATGTTTTAAGAATAAATAAAAGTTGTTGCAGAGGAAGAAGATGAGTCTATTAATCAAAGGAAGTCTGTTTATATCTATTTTATTTGTAGCACATTTGTGGATTAAGCGGGTAATGGATACCGAAGAAAATAACCAGAAGATGAAAGAATCTTTAGAGACGATAAATAACTCTTATACAGAGGTTCAGGGAAAAATTAGCCAGGCAAGAAAATATCGCCATGATATTCCAAAGCATCTTCATATGATGGAAGAAGTAGTTTCAGATAACTCTGACAGAAAGTACTGTGAGGATGAATTGTTGAACATAATCGCCTGCATGAAGGCAGAAAAATGTCTGGAACAAAATATTGATTTAAAGATAAAACTCTCACTAATAGAAAAAGACATTTTAACAAAACTTCCTATTGAAAAAGTTGATTTCAATGCTCTGATTCAGAATCTTCTTGATAATGCGATAGAAGCATGTTGTCGCATTCCAGAATCTTCAGAAAGGAAAATTATCTGGACGATTGGCCAGACTCCTGAAGGGATAAAGATAGAGGTAGCCAATACCTGCAAGAATACAGAAAAAATTGACTTTGCAACCAAGAAAGAAGATAAAAAAGCACATGGATGGGGAGTAAAAATAATAAAAGAAATTGTTAATGAGGCAGGTGGAAGGATCGATTACATCAAAGAGGGAAGAAACAGAATATGTGCAGAGGTCTTTCTTCCATTTGTAAAATAGTCAATATAGGTAAAAAACTTATATTTACGTAGTACACAGCGAACTATAAGTTTTTTACATTTTTTGATAACTGCTTATTTATAGTATATAATAAAAACAATTAAAAATTATTTACAGGAAAGTTTAATAAAATATGAAAGAAATCATCGAAATACTTAGTGGGGAGTTTTACGGGCTGTTTTGTGGATTTTTTGGATGTGCCATAGACAGCATTCTTATGATAACTCTCTTTGGAAAGAAAAAATACAGCTATATTTTACCGACCATACTCGGTATTCGCTTTATTATCTATAATGTAGGCTTGCTACTGATTGCCAATCATTTTTACGGAGGGCAACAGTGGTTTAAAATAATGATGCCTACTATCGCTTCAGCCAGTACATTTTTCGCTATGTTCCTAAGCACTTTTTTGTGGCAAGAGCAGTTAGCAAAAGTACTGCTGGCATTTTGTCTGTGTGATTTCGGAGGAACAGCTATCGTATACGAAGTACCATCGTGGGGATTTGCTCCGATTATCAATGCAGCATTATCTGTTATCATTTTTTTCATTATTTATAAAATCATAACCCCATTATTAAAGAAATATCGAAACTACAGAATAAGACATTCCTATATTTGCAGTGAACTACTGATATTGCTTATTTTAAGCGGCTGGCTCAGCAACTTTCTCTATGTCAGCATAGAAGACAGCATGGCAGCTCCGGATACAATGCTCCATAAAATGGGCATCTATTTCACCGCAATGGTTCTCATTGTCGTCGCAGTCGGATTCCTGATTTATAGCGTGCAGCTTTCACAGAGAAAAAGACAGCTTATCTATGCCACAGAGCAGATGGAAAGCTACTATTCTAAAGTAGACACACAGATAAAAGAACTGCAGGAATTTCGTCAAGACGTAGAAGCAGGCTTTGAGAAAATTATAAAAACAGAGCAGGACGGAACGGCAAAAGAAAAGAAACAGTCCATGCTTGCCTATATAGAACATTTGCAGGAACGTTATCAGCTCATAAATAATATCTTTTTCTGTCCAGATTATATTATAGATGGACTTTTATGCAATTTTAAAGCCTCCCGTGATAAACAACAACAAAAGACCGACATTCTCTTTCAAAATTATGACAGGGGAAAAATAAAACAAGAAGACATCGTTCAAATTCTGTTAAACCTTATGAATAATACAAAAGAGGCAGAAGAAGTAAGTCTGCATGCAGCGGCGGTTAAAAATCAGTTAATTTTGTCGGTGACGGTAATAACAAAGAATGCAAAGGCAGTGTCTATAACAATGAATTCAGAAACAAGCGAAACGGAAATGCCGGAAACTACAGCAACTAGCTCCGTAGCTGCCACAATGAACTCAGACGAAATATTATCGGAAACAAAACCAAAGAAGATACTTGTTGAAAAACAAAAAGCAAAACACATCAGAAAAGGCATAAACAAATATCTGAAAAAATATGATGGAACCCTGTATGTAACAGAAACACCAATCGAACAACTAGATTCCGTACAGGGGCAGAACACGATACAGAAAATAATTATCGGACTACGGAGGAACTAATAAATGTCAATCACAATGATTCTCAATATCCTTACAGAAAACAGAACCATGCTGATAGAAGCAGTATTGGGTAATATATTAAACTGTATTGTCGTATATACCTTATTCGGCAAAAGAAAATATGCCTGGTTCTTTCCGGCAGCCTGTGGTGTCCGATACATTTTCTATAATATTGGCTTGCTTTCTATCTGGAATGCCATGTACGGAACACAAAACTGGTACAAAATTACAATGTCCACCTGTGCAAGCCTCACTGCAGTCGGACTTGTCATCCTTACCGCATTTGTTTGGAAAGAACCTCTGGCAAAAGTCCTGACAGGTGTCTTTGCCACAGAATGCATAAATGACGGCATTCTTTATCAGGGGATGCGAATGAAACTTTCTTTATTACAAGAATGTTTGACAGTAATTCTGATATTTATCATCAGTTATGCTATTGTCCATCCAATATTAAAAAAATATTGTACTTATACAATAAAACATGAGGTTATCTGCCTGACCATTGTATTCACTTATCTCATAGGAGGCTGGATGAGTAACTTCCTATATAATACATCAGCAAGCCTACGACAGAAACCAATGTACCTGTTGGCAACGAGCCTTTGCGTCGGCAGTGGCAGTGCACTCGTCTTCGCCTTTGCAATACATACCAGAAATGTTTTCCGAAAGAAAAAAGAATTAGAACAAAACCAAAAGCAGATGGAAAACTACTACAAAGAAATTCAGCATGAAATAAAAGAACTAGACGATTTCAAAGCAACCGTAGAAGGAGCATTAGACGAACTTACCGATTTAAGTAGCAATCTCTCCCAAAAAGAAAAAAAGAAACAGGTCAAAGCCTATATCGATAATCTCCAGACACGCTATCAGAACTTAAATCAACTCTTCTTCTGCGAGGACTATCTAGTAGACGGCATCCTCACTGACTTTGCTGCCTTCTGCAAACAACAGCAAATCGAAGTTGATATCCTCTTTCAAAATTATCATAGGGGAAATATCAAAAGCGAGGATAGTATTGCTATTCTTTTAAAGCTTATCGAATATGCAAAACAAGCCAAGAAAGTAAAACTACATGCAGCGGCTATTAAAAATCAGCTTGTTTATTCTGTGGAGCTTCAGGGAACCAACCTGAAAGTATCGCCGAGAGCTTTCAAGAAATATGTAAAAAGGTATGATGGGGGGATTAATGTTGAGAGTAGGAATGGGGAGATGCGGATTATATTGGGGTTGAGGAGGTAGCGGAGAAGAAAGAAGACAAACTTTTGTAATTATATTTTTTGAAGTACAATGCTTGACGGAGAGCAAAGAAGAAAAGAGCTGTAGATTATACTGGCATTAAGGAGGTAGGGTATAAGAGAGTAGATGAGAGTTGTACTGCGATTGAGAAGATAACATAAGAAGGACATAATAGAAGTTAAAAAATATTTTTGCAGCATTCACTGGTTGGAAAGAAACAGCCGGAGGATGCTTTTTTTGTTTTACAGAAGCTTACTAAATAAAATTTTTGAGAAAAATTCAGGTTGAGAGAAAAAGAAAGATACCAAAAATGTCGAAAAAATGACCAGTTAGACACAAACTATTGTATTAAAAAATGGAATAGTTATAATGCAAGTAAAAAGTAAAATGAACGAGTAAAAGGAAAGAGGGGTGAGAGAGATACGGCATAAAAATTAGGGTGAGAAAGGGAGAATGAGAATAATATGGAAGAAGAACAGAAATTATATTGGGGAATGCATTTTTGCAATTCCAGAATGTTTAAAACTGTTACAAAAGTAGAGACATATCTTCTAGGGCAAAAAGAAGAAGGGATAAATTCTCTGTGTCATACGGAAGAACATACGCAATATTATATGACAGAACAAGGGCAGATTTTTAAATTGGATAAAACAAAGTTTGATTCTTATGAACTTGACCTGCAAAAAATGGTATGGTTTCAGAATCAGGATTTTGTAGAAATGTATTTTGGTGGGATTATGAGATATACAGAGATAGATTTATTTAAGGATTATTATGGTCTGAGAAAGGAGAGTATTTATAGTTAAGAGATAGATAACAAAAAGTATGAAAAAAGAGGGGAAAAAGAAGATGAAAGAAAAATCTATTAATAATCAAAGGCAAATTTATATGGGAATCATAGCTGTATTTTTAGCAGTATTATTTTTGTTGGGAAATGTAGAGGTCAATGCAGAAGAAACAAATATTACAGCAACGCAGTATATTAATGATGCGATCTATGATAAAGACGATGCCGAGTATACAAAAGGTGATCATTTAAAATTAGAGGTAAGGCTTGATTCAGAAGACATAGAAAATTCAGTTAGTTATCAATGGTATAGGGATGAAGAAAAAATTACAGGTGCAGAATCTGCTGTGTATGAAGTAGATAAAGGAACAGGACGAGAGGAATATAGTTGTACCGTGTCTTATGGAGATTTAAATGATACATATGAGTTTACACTGTATTCTTCATACACACTACATAAAATTAAGTTTTTTCTTGTGAAAGATGAAAAAGAATATAATGCGCTGGATAAAGTAGATTTACCTGAAATTAAAGAAGGAGAGAAATTTGCTTTAAGGGCATCGGCAACAAGTGACTATGTAGATGATTCACAGATTACTTATCAATGGTATGATGAAGATGGAAATAAATTACCAGAAGAAATTGGTGGAAATACTAGTATAGTACAGCTTAGCAAGAAAACACGTTCAGAAGAAGTATATAAATGTGAAATTAGTGATGGTAATGAAACATCCGAATCATGGGACAATACAATATATATTCCTGCTGAAAAAACATTGACTACTATAAGAAAAATTAACGGGAAGAAACAAGGAAGCATCTTTGCAATGGTAGGAGATGGCATCACATTAGAAGTAAGTGCCAGTACGATTTATGAGATTGATGGAAAATCAGAGATTACCTATCAGTGGCTGGATGGAAGTGATGAGAAAATATCAGGTGCCAATAGCTCGGTTTATGAGGTGAAAAAGGAAGCGGGAGGAGAAGAAATTTATAGATGTATTGTATCTGATGGCAATACAAAAACAGAGGTTGAATTTGAAATTAATCTTAAAGCTACTCTTAAAATAAAGCCATACATTAATGATATGCAAAAATCTAAATTTAATGTACAAAAAGGGAAAAAGTATAAACTTAGCGTAGAAGTGACCAGTATGTACGAACAAGCAGATATGACATATAGCTGGTACGAAGGTAAATATAGTGAAGATATTAAGGAGCCTTTGTGTGATGCTAATGGAGAGCAGTATCATGGAAATGAGGTTACAATTACTCAAAATGATGAAAAAAAACATCGCTATTGTGTAGAAATTTCGGATGGGAATGAAAGAAAAACACAAGAGTTTACACTTGAGTTTGGACAGAAAAATATAAAAGAATTAAGTACAAAGGCATTTATTAATGGAGAAAGCTATAGTGGAGATGTTTACAATAATACAGAAGAGATTCTATATACGGTGCCAGACAATAATGGAACTTATAAATTAGAAGTGAAGGCAACGACAACAAAGGGAAAAGAACTGCAATATTCATGGAATAAAACCATATCAACAGAAGGTGGTCACTATGATGTTGATATTGAAGGAGCAACCACCTCTGCATATGCAGTAAATAGACTAAAAGAAGCCCATGTATATACCTGTACAGTTACAGATGGAGAGGAAACAAATTATATAAGGTTTATATTAAGTGAGAATGCGGGAATAAAAATTCTTTCTTCTTCAGTAAAGCAAAATGGGGTTCAGATTAATCCCGTTGGAAACAAATATTATGTAGCATCAGGGCAGGAAGTCCATTTAGAGGTAGAAGCTAAAAATACACTTTCCGATAAAGCGTTAACGTATATTTGGTATGATAACGATGGGGGAGAGGCTCTTGAGGAAGGATCAAATGGTTGTAATGTAATAGTCCCTCCTATGAAGAAAAAATGCTTTTACTGTATAGTAAGTAGTGAAACAGGCTCTGAGTATGTGTATTTTTCATTATATGCTAATGACAGTTTTAAGACATATATTGGTGATCAGGAAGCAAGTGAATTACAAGTAGATTCTTTTAAAAATTTGGTATTAAGAGTGGAGCCGCAGATATCAGATGATGATTTTGTGTATACATGGGAAGCCATACAAGATGGAGATAGAGTTGAAATACCAAGTGATAAAAATAAGATTACTTTAGATGAACAGTTGCTGAATAAAATTAATTTATTGGATAGTAAGTCATTATATATTCGGGTAGATATAAATAAAGCATCAGATGAAGAGTATGAAGAAGAATATGAATTTGCACTTAATCTTAATGATTATACAGAGGATGCAATCCAATATATTAATGATAAACAAACAAATAAAATAGAATGTGCAAAAGGAACAAAAGTAACATTAGGTATTACTCCAAAACAGGAAAAAGAAAATCTGACTTATGAATGGTATAACGCAGACGGAGAAAAGCAAACATCATCTGATAAAAATACATTTGAAATAGAAAAAGGAGATGGAGAAGAAGCATATTATTGCGTTGTAAGAAGTGGTAATTGTAGTAGTGAGTACATATTCCAATTAAAAGAAAATCAGTGCGTTCATAATCTGAAAAAAGCAGAAGCCAAAGAAGCAACATGTACAGAAAAAGGAAATAAGGCATACTGGACATGTAGCAGTTGTCAAAAAGTATTCAGTGATGCAGAGGGCAAAAACGAGACGACAGCAGAAAAGAT
>NZ_CAKRCF010000018.1 GCF_934307085.1 uncultured Anaerobutyricum sp. | reverse complement strand
GGTAAGCAGATTACGCTTGCTCATATGGTAACCCGTCCAAAGGCTTCTGTTTATAAGAAGCTTGGTCTGCCGGATGATTATCATGATGCGATTGGTATTTTGACAATCACTCCTTCTGAGGCAACAATTATTGCGGCAGATATTTGTACGAAGGCGGCTTCTATTAAGTTGGGTTTTGTAGACCGTTTTTCCGGTTCTGTTATTATTGTAGGTTCTACTTCTAATGTGGAGTCTGCATTAAACAGTGTTATTACCACCTTCTATAATAAGCTCGGTTTTGATACCGTTTCTATTACGAAGACTTGATAAGAATGACAGCATTATAGACTGATAGATTATTTTCCACTTTTCTTATCTATAAGATTTTATTAGGAATTGATTTGTTAGCATTATAGATACACTTTAGTTTGGAGATTATTTTTTTATGAAAATTATGTTAATTGGTCCGTCGGCAGCGGGCAAGACTACGCTGATTCAGCGTCTTATTGATGAGGAGATTAAGTATGATAAGACGCAGGCAGTGGAGTACATTGGCAATTTTATTGATACGCCGGGGGAATATATGCAGCAGAGGGGATACTGGGGTTCTTTGACCATCACTTCCCACGATGCGGATATTATCGGACTGGTACAGGATTCCAGCAGTGAGGATTGCTGGTTTTCCGGCGGGCTTACAAGTAAGTTTGAAAAACCGGTTGTCGGTGTTATCACGAAGATTGACAAAGATGATTCGAATCCAAAGCAGGCTCGTTCCTATCTGGAGCTTGCCGGATGTACGACTATTTTTGAGGTGAGTTCCTATACCGGAGAAGGTGTGGAGGCTTTATCTCAGGGATTCCACGATATGGTGAATAAGTACAGGGAAGAGAATAAAGGCCGCTATGCCGATGATTATTTTGATTAGAACAGGGGGTGGTAGGCTTGATTACACTATCAAAGGAGAATGTCGTTGATTATGTGAAGTCAAGGCTCGATTTTTTTAATCCTGATGGAGATATTAAGGTTTCTGCAATTGGAGAAGGTACTGTAGAGGAAGACGGAGATGGTTTTATTAACTTTGTCTATCGTGTTTCTGACGGAGAGCATCATTTGATTGTAAAGCAGTCTACTCTGGAAGCTCGTTCTAAGGGCAGTTTTACTTTGGATTTAAATCGCTATAAGCTGGAATACGATGCCATGAAGATCTGTGCTGCGATCGTACCGGACCTGATTCCGAAGTTATATGACTGTGATGAGGAGAATCGTGTATTTATTACAGAAGATGTTTCCTATCTTCGAATCTCCCGCTTCCAGCTTTTAAAGGGTGTTACTTATCCAAAGCTTGCAGATCAGATTGCACGATATATGGCAGCAACACAGTTTTACACTTCTGAATATTATTTAGATACAAAGCGTTTTCGTGATCTGAGTGTTCATTTCATGAATACAACTATGCGAAAGATTATGGAAGTCGGTATGTTCCTCACAAGTGTAACACCGGAAGATACCGTTGGACGACCTCTTGACCCGGAATTTGTTACATTTTCCAAGAGAATCTGCGCTGACCCTGCTGTGCTTTTAGCTCGTCAGAAGTTGAGACATCTCTTTATGTCTAAGGGTGAGTGTCTGATTCACTGTGATTTACATACATCTAATATTTTTGCCAGCCAGACTGAAGCAAAGGTAATCGACATGGAATATTCCTTCTTCGGACCTTTTGCTTATGATATGGGATATTTTACCGCGAACTTTATCGCACAGTATGCTGCCGCTGCTTTCCGTCCATTTGAGACAGAAGAAGCTCGTAAGGAATTTAAAGCATACTGCCTGTTTATGATTCGTGAAACCTATATGAAGTATTGTGAATATTTCACACAGTACTGCAAAGAAGATTCCAAACCGGAATATCAGAATATTCCGGGTCTTGCCAAAGACTTCTGCCTGACTACACTTCGTGAATTTATTGGATTTGCTGCCAGTGCAATGCTCGGTCGTATCTGTGATGACATTCCTTATCCTGATTACGATGATATTGACGATTATGTACAGCGTCATAATGCTAAATGTTTCTCTATCATTTTAAACAGGGAAATGCTTGTAAAATGGGAATCTTATCATTCTATTGATGAATTTATCCAGGATATCCTTACTATAGAGGAAATCTACTGTAGAAATATTAAAGATTTGAAATTATAAAAGGGAGGCTCACTATGATTATTCTTACAAAGGAAAATATTCTTTCTTATATAAAAGAGCATATGCCTTCCCTGCAGTTAAAAGAGCCTGTTAAAGTTTCTATGATTGGAGAAGGTGATCTTGGTGAAGACGTGGAAGGTGATGGTTACTGTAACTATGTTTTTCGTGTTAGTGATGCCGATGGACATTCTTATATCGTAAAGCAATCTACAGAACAATTAAAACGTCGCGGACGTGCCCTCACTCCGACTCGTAACCGTTTCGAGTACGAGATTATGGAGCTACGGGCAAAGATTGTTCCGCAGTACGTTCCCTCTCTGTATCTTGGTGATCCGGAAAATAACGTATTTATTATGGAAGATGTTTCAAATCTGAAGCTAATCCGCTTCCAGATGAATAAAAATCACCTTTTCCCGGAACTGGCAAAGCAGGGCGCACAGTATCTTGCCGCCACACATTTTTATACTTCGGAATTCTATCTTCCAACAGAAGAATACCGCAAGCTTCTCGCACATTTCATGAACGCAGAACTGCGTGTTGTTATGGAAAACGGCATCTTCCTTCAGATTTTTGGCTCCGACCATTACGATGCGGCCTGCGGTCCGGAATTTGAAGAATATTGCAAGTCGATTCGCTTTGACCCAAACCTTGAATTCCAGAGATATAAACTGCGTCACCTTTTCATGAGTAAATCAGAAACGTTAATTCATGGCGACTTCCATACTTCTAATATCTTTGCAGATGACACACATCTTAAGGTTATCGATATGGAATATACCTTTGGTGCACCGTTTTCATACGACCTCGGATTCATCATTGCAAATATTATTTCCCAGGCCTGCTCCGCAGCTGTCCGCCCATTTGATACGGAAACGCATCGAAAGAACTATGTCGCTTATCTCATCTCCCTTATCGAGATGCTCTATACTTACTATATTCAGTTCTTCTTTGAATACTGGGAAAAAGATGCGAAGCTTGAATATAAGATTACAAATGGCTATAAAGAAAGCCTGGCACTTGATATCTTACGAGAATGCTTTGGCTTTGCCGCCTGCGTAAACTTCAGCCGCGTATGTGGTGATATGGACACAGCCGACTTTGACTGCATCAAAGATAATGCACTCCGCACAAAAGCGAAGTTTACTTCTGTTACGATTGATAAAGTTCTATTTGAAAAATGGGATTCTTATGATGATATTAAAGAAGTCATTGAAGATATTGTAAATGTATTATTCTAGAGAAATAGACGAAAAAGAAACAATACCATATCCCAGATGCGGCTTCGGAGTGTGTTTAAGATGCGGATGAGTATCTTAAACACACTCCGAAGCCGCATCTGGGATATGGTATTGTTTCTTTTTTCGCCTATTTCCCCTAATGAATCAAATAATAATCTTAGAAAGAAAATACGTTAAATTTTGATGTTTTTGTCTTGAATTCAAGACTATCTTTTTCGATTCTGTAAGAATCTAAATAGCAGTATGTTTCTCCTGCTTTCGATGCTGCACTGTCATGAAAACGTACATCACTGTCTACTTTAACCGTCATATTCCAGGATGGTTCTGTGATTCCTCTGCAGCTATAGAATACATCAAAGATTACGGTTCCGATGTCTTCTCTAATGTCTTTGAAAGAAAATGATGGTTCTGCCATTCCTTCTAATCCGTTCATGCGGCACATACCGATGAAGTTTAAGATATTCTTTTTATTGGCTTCTGTGATTGGAATATATGTTTTTCCCATTTTGCTTTTACTCCTATTCTTCTATATTTTTGTTATATATCTGCTTATATTTTTTCACATTATTTTTGTTTTGTCCACATTAAAATATATAATTGTAGCTATCAAAATTAATTTGCCAAACTCATTTGTAGCACTCACTTTTTATTTCATAAATTTTTTTTTATAGCTGAAAAAGGCTGCCCGCCCACGGGAATCTTTCCCTCCTGGCCCTGTGTGGCTGAGGCGAAAGCCCGATTCTATGCGGACAACCTTTCTATATACTTAAGTTGATTATAACTACTATAATTAACTATCCATGATGTGAGGGCTTATTACTTCAATAAACTTTCAACAATCTGTGGATGTGGACGTGGAATGATAGAAGTAGATGTTACTTCTCCACTGATTCCTAATTTTGCAAGACATGCATTAACTGCAGATCTTACGGAGGATACTTCTCCTGTGATGACTAAGTATCCTTTACCGCCTAAACCTCTGGCAATTCTTAAGTCAACGATGCTGACTTTGGAAGCCTTTACTGCTGTATCGGCTGCAATAATTGCTGTTAAAGCGGAAATTGTCTCAATTGCGCCAACTGCCTGGATCTGCTGAGTTGGAGTTACTCCAGCGATGGCTGGGAGAACTTCTTCACGAATATTGTCAAGGATATGTGTGTCGATTAAGTAAATTCCACTTACGAGCTCAGCTTTGCTCATAGCAGCCTTTACAGGACCTACATGTCCGCCAACAATAATTACATATTTACCAGGACAAATTGGTGTAGACAGTAATAATTCTACATTACCTGCTTTTACCATTTCATCTGCTGTCTGGATACCAACAGGAATGCTTTTAATTTCTACGAATCCAACTGCTTTTCTCACTGTGTAAACACCATCCTTTATTTTTCGATTGAGATACAACCGTCAGCGATTGCTTTGACTGTACCGCTGATACTAGCATGAATACAAGCACCTAATTTACCTTCTGCAGGCTGAGCGATTACATCGCCCTTTGCAACGGTATCACCAACACTTACACACGGAACTGCAGGTGCGCCGATGTGCTGTCCTACAGGAATAGATACGTGATCTATCTCTGTTGTTAATTCTGTCAGAGGAGCTGCAACGTTGTATTTTGTCAGTCCCAGACGAGCGATTAACTTCTTGATAGGGAATCGTTTGTACTCTCTCATTGGATGTACTGATTCTGGCTGGTTATGCAATGTACTCTTAATACCCTGTTTTGCCATGATACCTTTCAGTTCATGATTTACCTTCCAAGGCTGGAGGTTCATGATACATGCATACTGGCAAAGACGACATTCTGAACATAAGAATGCGATCATTGGTGTATCAGAACCATCGCATAAGCTTCCATAGCTTGCAAATCTGATAGTCTTATTTGGCTCAATTCTATGTCCGATTAAGTGACGAGGACATACTTCTGAACACATACTACAGTGACAACATGCAGCTTTTGCCATATGAAGCATCTTAGGTACTGGAAGTTTTACATCCTGAATTAATGGATGGTCTTCCGGTAACACGATTAAGCCTTTTGTTGTTTTTGTAATCTTAGAATCTAACGCAACATGTTTACCCATCATAGGACCACCGTTAATTACAACGTAAGGTCCGTTCACGGTAACACCTCCAGCGAGGTCTAATGCTTCTTTTACTGTCATACCAAGTGGTAATTTTAAAGTAATGTGGTTCTTTACTTCACCAGCAAATGTTACATAAGAATCTGTAACTGGTTTGTCTTCAAAGTAAGCATTGTAAATATTAAGCATGGTCTCTACATTGGAAACGATAACGCCACACTGTAGAGGAATTCCACCTTCTGGTACAATTCTTCCCGTAACTTCGTATACTGTAATCTGTTCATCACCAGCCGGATAGAAGTTTGGAAGGAGATGAAGGCTAATGCCTTCATACTCTCCCAAGAGCTGGTTAAAGCTGTTAATTGCTGCTTCATAGTGACCTTTTAAGGCAATTACACCCTTGTCTGCACCTACTGCTTCCATGCAGAGCTTTAATGCATCAAGAATTTTCTTTGTCTCAATGGCCATAAGCTGCTGGTCGACTCTTAATAAAGGTTCGCACTCAGCGCCATTAATGATGACATATTCAGCCTTAGCATTCATTTTTACATGAGTAGGAAAACCTGCACCACCGGCACCAACGATACCGGATTTTGCAATGATATCAATAAGGTTTTTTTCCATTTAACTCACCTCTTAATTATTTCATTCTGATATGGAGACCGTCCTGTAATACACATCTTCTCTTACGGCAGAATGATTTAGCAGATGTTAAACCTTCACCTGTAGGTCCGGCAATTGTGAATGTTGTATATCCCATTCCACCAACACCGATACCTGCATAAGATGGACCATTCTTTACGAAAATAGTTGTTTCGATTTCTTTTGCCATCTTTGTAAGTTTATCTACATTCTTAGAATGCATCATAGCTGTATGTCTGTTACCATGTTCTACTTCTACAGCGAAGTCGATAGCTTCGTCTACGTTAGGAACACGAACGATAGGAAGGATAGGCATCATTAACTCGATCTGTACGAATGGATGATCCTTAGGAGCTTCCATGATGATACATTTAACTTCTGGTCCAACCTTGATTCCAACTTTATCAAGGATGTACTGTGCGCTCTTACCTACGAAGTTAACAGCTGGTTTCTTTCTGTCTTTTGTTACGAGATCAACCATCTTTTCGATGATTTCAGGATCTTTTACTTCGTATGCGCCATTGTTCTTCATGTTGAAGATTAAGTAGTCAGCGATCTGATCTACAGCGATAACTTCTTTCTCTGCGATACATGGAAGGTTGTTATCGAAAGAACATCCGTTAACGATATCCTTAGCTGCTTTTTCGATATCAGCAGTTTCATCTACTACTACTGGAGGGTTACCAGCACCAGCTCCGATAGCTTTCTTACCTGTTGACATAACTGCTTTAACGATTCCAGGACCACCTGTAGCAACAAGCATACGAACCTTTGGATGGTTCATCATGATGTTTGTGTTTTCGATGGATGGCTCTTTAACAGTTACGATTAAGTTTCTAGGAGCGCCCAGCTCTTCTAATTTAGCGTTCAGTTTCTTAATTAACCAGATGGAAACGCCTTTTGAACGTGGATGTGGGCTGAATACTACAGTGTTTCCACCAGCAAGCATTGCGATGGAGTTACAGATAACTGTTTCTGTAGGGTTTGTTGTAGGAGCGATAGCACCAATTACACCGAATGGACAGTACTCAACTAATGTAAGTCCGTCATCACCTGATAAAGCTTCTGTTGTTAAATCTTCAACACCTGGAGATTTAACTGCTGCTAAACGGTTTTTGATTACTTTATATTCGTAAGCACCCATTCCGCTTTCTTCAACAGCGAGTTTACTCATGTACTCAAGGTTTTCTTTTGTACATACAACTTCTCTGATACCTTCAACGTATCTCTGTCTGTCAGCCATGGAATGGTTCATATATTCTTTCTGAGCTTTTGCGGAAGCTTCGATTGCTTCGTCCATAGTATCAAAGATACCATATCCATATTCGCTTTCGCTTGAGCCAGTCTCAACATCGTTTAATACTTTTTTAACGACTTTTTCAATTAATTCAACATCGATATTCATTATGCTTTTCCTCCTTGCATTTTTTCTAATGCGTATGTCGCTACTGCCATATCTTGTTCAGCGGTTCCACCACTTACTCCGATGGCTCCGATTACTTTGCCATCTTTCTTGATTGGATATCCGCCGCCAAAACAAATAATTCTGCCATCACCAGAATTATGGAGACTCCACAGGCTCTCGCCTGGTTTTGTCACATCAGCAAGATCACATGTCGGACATTTTAATGCACAGGCAGTATATGCTTTGTCCTGAGACACTTTTGTACTGATTAACAGGGTTCCTTCCATGCGCTGGAAGTACAGTAAGTTGCCACCTTCATCTACTGCGGAAAATGCAACAGGAACACCAATCTCTTTTGCCTTTTCTTCTATGAATCCAGCCATCTTTTTCAAGGTTTCAATTGACATATCCATGCTGTCTTCTTCCTTTCCCATAGCTCCTAAGGTTTTCACTACCTGTCGTACTGTGTCTTTTAATTCTTCGATCTCCTGATTTTTTGCTCTTGCCTCTTCGAGACGAGCCATTGCAAAGCACGCATCTGATAAGCGATTGATATATTTGCGTAACTCCTCACGAACAGGAACCTGCTTTGCGAGTGCTGTAACTATTCTCTCTGCACGTCTTACAACAGTTCTTGCAACGTGTAAGGCTGCGGAGGAAGGATTAACTCCAGGTACTACGAATTCTCGCATCAGCCCGTTGACTTCGGTGGATTTGTCAATGATATCTTCAAGGTACTTAATATCAGCCTCCCCGATTTTATCTTTGAGCATTTCCATTCCTCTTGCATCACTGGCTAATTCAGCACCTGCCTGGAACATCCTCTTTTGAATATGATTAATATATTCTTTTATTTCCGGTGAATCAGTCAGGGTATAGGCGACTCCCAGAGAAGAGATTGCTTCATCGACAGTTCCGTAAGCATCAACGTTTAAACTGTCTTTGTCAACTCTGGAACCACCATAGAGACCCGTCGTTCCTTTATCACCTGTCTTTGTATAAATATTGGACATTATATTCACACCCTTAACACTGTGATATCTCTACGGTATCGACAATGCCGATAATCGCAGCATCTACTGGCAGGTCAGTCTTTTTACCATTTGACATACGTGCGGAACTTCCGCCTACGACAATTACGGTTTCACCATCGCCGGCTCCAACAGTATCAACAGCAATTTCTGTCTGTTTCTTTGCTGTAAGATCCTGATTGATCTTCTCAACGATAAGAAACTTACTGCCGGTCAGACTTGGAGTCTTAATGGTGGAAACTACTGTACCAATCACTTTACCTAAATACATGTCTTCACCTACTTACTCTTTTACAATCGTAATTCCGCGATTTAAAGCCTCGTCTTTTGCAAGACCAGTAACTAACGCATCCTGTCTTACAACAATGGTCTTAAATCTCGCATTCTTTGCTATATCGACTCTGCCGATTACTTTTTTGTCTAACTTTACACTGCTCGGTGTTTCCACTTTTTTGACTGGCTGGCCTACTGACTGCACTACCGGCTCCATCTTTGCGGAAACGATTCTGTCTTCCTTCGGTGCTGGCTTACTGTTATCCAGTGCCGGAAGAGACACCTTTGCAGAGAAAACTTCATTCACTTTACTGCACAGACTGTAATCTGTTGTCAGCGTGATTCCGTATGTGAGCATATCTTCAAGATTATGTCTCATCTTAGCTTTATAAGCGTCTGTCACTTTAAAGCCCATCTGCTCTCTTACCTTATTATCCGGACAGCAGCCATCAATTGCTGCCACGATTGGCTTTCCGGTAGCCATCGCTCTCGAAATCATATTGGTAAGGAGATTATCACTAATACAATTAGCAACCTTTGCGGCTGTGTTAATTGTCAGCGACGGAATAATTACAAACTGACTGTCATCTACAATCTGTCTGCCGTTAACCGGAGCGCCTTCAACATAAATGGCATCCGGACCAATATCATTCTTGATACGTTCTTCTGTAATTACTTCTCCTGCTGCCTTTGACAATACTGCTGTCAATGTCCAGCCATCCTTTTTCAGTTCATTTAAAGATGTTACTGCATCTTTGTAACCGATTAAGGCTCCAGAGAAAAGAACAGTAGCTTTCTTACAAGCCTGTGCGTATCGTAAGATGACCTGGTCTGAAATATATTCCACAATCGTTGCCATAAGCGCATCTTCAAATTCTTTTCTATTCATCATGCCACCTATTGCTTATTGCAGTTCATGGCAATTCCTAATGGAGTAACCAGTAAAGGTTCTTTCGGCTTAATCGTCTTAACCCCTGTTTCCTTCTCAAAAACACTTTCGAACTTCTTAAAGCTGCAGGCACCGCCTACTACATAAATAACGTCCACATCGTATCCTTCGATAAAACGGGCAACGATGGCTGCCATCTTCTCGATTACCGGTTTAACCACAGGAAATACCAGCATTTCCTGTTTCGGATCTTTCTTGATTCTCTCGGCCTCTTCAAAGGAGCATCCAAGACTTCCGGCAAGTACCAGAGTCATATGTGTTCCACCTGTAGGCTCATCTGCGGTAAAGATAACCTTTCCGTCTTTGAGAATACTGATACCGGTTGTTCCACCACCGACATCCACTACTGCCCCGTCCGTAATACCAAGAACAGAAGCGGCTGCTGTAGGCTCGTCAATAACATTGACTACATCCAGTCCAACAGACTCGACTACATTGGAAATTACCTTTACGTTTCCAGAAATAATTCCCGGCGGGATTGCTGTGGCAGCTTCGTAAAACTCCACTCCCATCAGATCTTCCAGCTTGGCTTTCATATTTCTGACCGCTCTGGATGCACCCATGAAATCCACAACGATTCCATCCCGTACAACCGTGGACGGATAGGAAGCCCCGGCAATTGGTGTGTTGTTGGAATCTACAACAGATACTACAATGTTGGCAGTTCCAAGGTCGACACCTAATCTCAAATCCCCTTCATAGGGACGAAATTCTTCATTTTTGATAAGCTCCGAAAATCCAACTAAAACGTTATTGTAATCGTTCATGTGATCCCCTTATTCATTCTAATGTTCGAATACCGAATCATTATTGTCAGGATTGCATGTGTCTGTCTCGGTATCCACATGCATCCATTGCGCATATTTGTATATACTAAAAGTACATTATTATTGATACTATAGCAGGAAAGGCGGAAAGCCTTTCCTGCCTGATTACTGATTTATAATCCAGAGCCGATTATTCCGACTTATTTGTTATCGTTATTATCGGTGTTCTTTTTTCTTCTGGATCTGCTTCTTCTATTTCCTGTTGAAGTCTTTCCTTTAGAAGTTTCTGCCTTTTTGTCAGATTCTTTCTTCGGTTCAGTCTCTTCAGGTTTTGCTTCCTCTGTTTCTGGTTTCTCTACTGGAGTTTCTTCTGCCAGAGCTTCTGGAGCAGGTTCTTCTGCCTTTGGCTCTTCTACAGGAGCTTCTTCCACTGGAGTCTCTTCTACAGGAGTTTCCTCAGCAGGTTCTTCTGCTTTTGGTTCCTCTACAGGAGCTTCCTCTTTGACCTCTTCCGTTTCAGATTCCTCTGATGTTGGCTCTTCTTCTTTAGGTTCTTCCACTACAGGCGGTTCAGGTGCTTCCTCGGTCACTACCTCAGCCTTTGGTTCAGTTTTTGGTTTCCAGTTCTTTACGAGTACCGGTTTCTTTGTATCTCCTTTTGGACGATAACCTTCTGCAAGAGCAATATCTCCTCCAACAGTCTCTCTGTTGTCTACGAGTAAATCTCTCATGCCATCTGCCGGTCTTGCTTTTAACAGTGTACTCTTTGTTCCACTTAATGAACCGTTCACTGCTTCTGCAGCCTTTTTACCTGCTGCGATTGCTGCTTTACATGCTCCGACGTTACCTTCTACTTTTACAGTACACATTCCGCCGCCCTTTGCATATTCATAACCAAGCAGTTTTACGTTAGCAGACTTTACAGCTGCATCCGCTGCTGCCACACAGGCAGCTAAACCAAAGGTTTCAATGAAACCAAGACATTTATTGTTAGACACCTTCACACCTCCTCACATTTCAGAATTAATTAATTATAAAGCCTTAATCCAGAACTTTGAATGGCATTTTCTTTACCAGCCTTGCGGCATTTGCGCCAATTTTCCGGAACAGCTCTGTCTGATATAACTTAATCTTAAAAAGAGGGGCCGCCTTATCCAGCTTCTCATGCTGAAGAACAACGCCTTCTTTGCTGATACCAACGCCCACCCCTAATCTTGAATTCAAGCTGGCATTATGTGCAAGTTCTAATACGGAACTGCAATGCTCTGCCTGAACATCATAGGGGATGCCTTCCTCCTCGATTCCAAGAAGGACGCTGACAAAATCAGCTTCAGAAAGGTGATCACAGTCATAAAAAACTTTCACTGAAGGTCTGTTATCAATTACTGTATTGCTTCCTTCCATAATTGTCTCCTATACATCAGCACAAGACATCGCAAGTCCTGTTGCTACCGCATTACGAGGGCCTTCGCATCCGCGAATGTTTCCCCGACCAGCTACTATATTATATTGTGATAATGCATCAGTTACGAGAGTCGGCACCTCGAAGTCGAGTGCAGAACCACCTACTAATACTACAAATTCGATGTCACGTACATTACCGGTAGGACTAACCTTCGCTAATGAGCGAATCGCATTTGTTACGAATACCTTTTTCTTTGCATTGGTTCTTACCATCTTAATCTTTTCCATGGAATCCTGTCCCTCAAGTGGAACTAATTCTCCATCTTCTTTGACTAAGACAACCTTTGCGAATACATTTGGATCTAACGGTTTTTCAAAGAACTGAACGGTTCCATCTTCATGTCGAATATGGAAAAGACTTTCAACCTTTGCAAGGGAATACTTTTTAATATCTTCTGCTGTATTGAAATCTTCAAGTCCAAGTTCTGACTGAATCAATAAAGTCACCATGTTTCCGGCTCCCGCCAGATGCACAAGCTTTACATTGCCGTCTCTGTCTTTAATTGAAGCATCCGTCGATCCTGCTCCCATATCTACTATGGCAAGTGGTACATTTGTACCCGGTGTAGTTAAAGCTCCTTTAATAGCCATATCTGCTTCAACACCGCCAACATATACAGGAATTTTTAAACGGTCTGTCAACTCTTCCGCAATCATCTTCATCTGAAGACGGTCTGCCTTAACCATGGCAGCAATTCCTACTGCACTTTCTAAAGAAAATTCATTTGCCAGACCACCTTTAATCTTCTGAGGATTATAAGTATCTACAGCAAGTAAATCCTGAATTTTAATATCCTTTGGATGCTGGTTTGTAAGATTTGACATAACCTGACGAACTTTTTCAAGCATACCGCCGGCATTGGTTCCGGGTTCACCTTTGATATCTTCGATGACTGGGACGCTGTTTACAGCTTCCATCATCTTTTCGGCTCCCTCTTCTACACCAACGATTACTTTTTTCTTTGCGCCAATAATTTCAATAGAACCGGCAGGGATACGTCTTTCTTTTACGTCTCCTTCCGGTGTTTTAATGACAACGGCAGAACGATTTCCGATCAACGCACGGGCAATTGGTACAACCTGTTTTGTATCTTCCGCTGACAGTTTGAATAATGTTGCAATACCATACGGGTTAGAGAGTACTTCTACAACTCCGCCAACAGGAGCAACTTCTACTGCACATAACATTCCGAGAGGTACTTTATCAATCATACCTACCTCATCAACGATAGGAATCTTCTTTTCAAGCCTGTTGTTAATCAAAACGCCATCATCGCGCTGGACAATGGCACCTGTAATGTTAAATATTTTATTATATCGGTTAATGAGTGCAGCGGCAGCTTCAAAGGAAACTTCTGCCGGAATAACCACAATCACATCTCCGCCATCTCCTACAGTATCTAATCTGTCGATACGCTGAGATATTCCAACACCAATCCCAATACCACCAGGAGTATTGGGATTGTGTCCAATCATAGTAGATTCCGTGATAATAGTTTCGGTAATGGTCTCCATAGCGACATCACCGATAACAGGAGCGGCTTCATTGATACGAACTTCATCAAGATCACTGATTTCAAAGCCAACTTTATCAAGAGCTTTTTTCAGTGACTGAAAAACTCCGTGTATGTTCTGTTTCGTTCCTTTGATTCCAGTGGTACCTGTAATACCACTGGAAAGAAACGTCACATTTTTACCATCAATTCTGGCAATCGCAGTTTCCGTTGTTGCATTACCAATATCAACGCCCGCAACTAATTTCACTTCTCATACCTCCGTTGAAATCAATCAACTAATTATTTTTTTAAACGGTTACGTTTTTCGTAAATGTCAGCTGCTTCTTTAACGAAGTTACCACTTACTGTAGCACCGTATTCATTGATTAACTCATCACCGATTGCATATAATTCAGCTTTTGTTGAACGATATGGTCTAAGAGCGTTATAAATCTCAAGAAGTCTTGCATCAGGTACTGGGATTAATTCACCAGCTCTTCTTAAGTTTGTTGCGAAGAATCCACGTCCTGCAGATTCAGCAACCTGAGCCTGTAATTCCAGAGTTTCTTTTGTGATACGGAAATCTTTAGCGTCTAACTTACCGTCGATAACACCCTGTAATGTTAACTCGTCTAAAGTTTTTCCAGAAGCACTCTTGATTAATTCTGGTTTTTTCTCTCCCAGTGGGTAATCTTCAACCGTAACCTTGCCTTCACATTCGCAGGCTGCGGCAGAACCCTGCATGTTTTTCATAACTTCCTGCATAATCTGTCTTACTAATAATTCCTGATCCACGATTGACACCTCCGTTTATTTAAATACAACTTTAAGAGCTTTAGGAGCTTTATCTCTGTCTGCATGCTCTGTTTCTTTGATGTGCAGTACAGCGGATAAAGCCTGGAATTTAGGTCTTGCCATCTGGTCATTCTTTACAGGTACCGGATTTGGTGATTCACCTTTAGCGTACTGAGCAGCGTTCTTTCCGATTGCTCTGTATGTTTCAAGGTCAATAAGTGGGCACTGTGGGAATAACTCTAAGTTAGACAGCGGTGGAAGGTCTTTCTGATGGATTACAGTTGTACCTTTGGACTGAATTCCAATACCGATTCCTGATCCTGATAATTCAGCAGCATCATGAGCGATGAAAGATACATCGGATGTTCTGTAAACTTTAACGATTCTACAGGAAACTCCTTCTTCCTCTAAACCAGCCATGATTTCTTTAACGATAGCTGCGTGAGGGATGCCAACGATGTTAGTTGTCTGGGATTCTCCGAATGCAGGAGCTAAACCTAAAACAACTTCGTTAGGATTTGTACCTTTTTCAGCGTCACCGATTTCAGTGATCTGCATACCAGGGCATTCATAAGCTTCTTCAGCTGCTGCTGAGGAAGTTGTGTTCATTTCTTTAAGAACTTCAGCGATAACACTTTTTAATAATTTTTCATCAATTGCCATTATGGTTCACCTTCCTTACTCGATTAAAGTTTAGCCGGATCTACTGCAGTACGGATATCAGACATCTTCTCCCAAAGTTCTGGGCTGATCTGGTAACCTGTCATAGGTCCTTCATAGCAGTTAGGGCTGTTAACAGCAGAAATTACATGGAATTTATCATCAAGCATGGAAGCTGTATGTAAGTAGTCACCAACAACTTTAGCTTTCTGAATGTTGAAAATAGACTCTGCAACGTCTTCGAATCCCCCCTTGTAAAGAGCTTTAACGAAGTCGATACCTGTAACACCACGGTTAAGCATATCTGTAGCAGCTTTAAGGTCAGCTACAACGTCACGGTCTGGCATATCCTGTGATCCACGAGCATATGTACCAGCTTCAACTTCTTCGTCTGTAATTTCAGGTAAACCTAATTCACGGAACAGTGCCTGAATAGCTCTTGCAGCTTTGTTACGTGCTGCAACAACTTCTTCTTCTCTTGCAGGAAGAAGACCAGCATCTACTCTTAAGTCACGCTGGATTACTACCCAGTCATCATAATCGTCTGCATCCCAGTTAGATCCTGCGAACATATTGTCGTAGTTAGGTGTTGCAGAATATCCGGAACAGATGTAGTCAGTTCCAGGAATGAACTGAGGGATAGAACGAGCAACTCTACGAAGATCAGAATGTGTAAATGTCTGGTCATTAGAGGAAGCGTTCTCAAGGTCAAGCATAGCAGCGATTAAGTTCTCACATGCAACGGCGCGGATACCACCAGGTACAGCGGCTGGAACACCGATACAAGATACGGAACCATTCTGAGTTCCCTGAACACCAGCACCACGAGTAACACCAAGACATCTAGCCTCAAGGTAAAGCATGGATTTTCCTTCTGCCATACCCATCTGAACTTCTGAACCAGTACCAGATGTAAATCTCATCTTAACACCACGGGATGCGTAGCAGGATGCTAAGAAAGCTTTTGACCAAGGAGTATCATCACCATCCATGAATACGTCTTCAGTTCCGTATACGGATACTGTTTCAGCGTAAGCGGTGTAACCTCTCATACCTAAGTCAAGCTCTGTAGCTTCTTCTACAGCACACTGTGTAAGGATACCAGGACGTCCAACGTTAGCACCTAACATAATAGCGATAGCGTTAAATGGAGCGTAACGTACGATACCTACTGTTGTCTCCATCTCAGCGAATCCACGAACAGCTGCCTCAGCTGCATCTGCTGCGATCTGAATCATGTTATCCTTTACGTTTGTAACGTGACACTGGTTAGCTGGTTTTAAACGACATCTCATCTTGGTAATACCCATCATTACTTCAAGTACGTTCAGGTTACCAACGATTTCTACTAACTTAGCAGGTGTAACTGCTGTAGTATATTTTAAGCACTCTGCTCTTGGTACGTTAATATCTACTAACATACGTGCAATCTGCAGAGAATCTGTAGCCATAGCCTCTTCTGCAAAGTCAAGGTTAATAGCGTATTTAGCGATGAATGCATCAAGCATATCGAAATCATCTTTAGCTTTTCCGTCCATCTCAACAACTTCACCATTAACAATCTTAATAGATGGAGTTGGGTCATATGGGCTGTTCATGGCAATGAAGCCTACTTCTGGCCATTCTTTTGCATAACCATCCTGGTTAACAGGTCTTTGATCTAAATATTCAAAACGTTTACTTCTCACGGTCTCAACACCTCTCAAATTCTCAATTAAACTATCTTTTACTTTAAATCATCCGTTCAAATCTATTTAAAATAAAAGGATTACAATATCCATTCGCAGGCTCTCACCCCCGCTTTATGGATATCTATGCATTATTCTTTATGCGGCTCTCACCCCGTATAAAGAAGCTTTAAAAATCAGAGCGTTATCTTAGATATATGGAACAGTACCGGATTCCAGTGGCTCGTTTGGCTCTAAAGCTTTAAGTAACTGCTTACCAACTTCTCTTGCACCAATGATAGCCTGTCTAACTGCTCCTGAATCTCCTGTGAAGAAGAAGTTAACCTCGTTAGAGAAGGATGTTCCACCATTACCAGGTGTAGCGATAGAAATAGGATCGATAGTAGCTGTCTTAGAAGCTGTATCGGCTAATACGATACCAATACCTGAAGGAGCTCCTACAGTGATACCAAATGCTTTACCAACAACTGCGCCGAATGCTTTCTCTAAGCAGTAAGAAGCACGTGCTGTGTACTGGAACTCAAGATGTCCAGCAGAGTTTCCGTATACATCTCCAAAGTGTTTTCCAACGAAGCTTAATGCAACTTCTACAGCTCTTCTAGCATCAGAAACGTCTTCTGCACCGAATACGATTAAGCATCCATGTCCAGCGCCACCTTCTGTATCACGAGGGCACTCAATCATGCAAACTTCTGTATTTGTAGCTTTAACAGCCTCATCTGCTGCGAAGATCTGAGGACCTGCACCAGTACGGTCTGCGATGATACCGATTGAACGATACTTAGGATCGATCTTTAATAATTCATGAACACTGTAGTCAAGGTTAGCGATTACTAAACCAATTGTGTGTCCCATAGCAGTTCCAACATACTCTGTTAAACCGCAAAGGTCTTCATTGATTCCCTGAGGAGCTTCGCAAGCCATGCTCTGTGCAGGAGCTTCTGTGCCACCCATCTTTTTCATAACTTCGTCCATGATTTTAGCCATCATTTCATCTTTCATTGAATTATACCTCCATTAATAATTGATCAGACAAGGACTAACTCTATTGTGGTAAGATCTTTTCTACGTCTGTATGTGGTCTTGGGATTACGTGGCTGGAAACTACTGTACCAACTTTATCTGCAGCAACTGTACCTGCGTCTACAGATGCCTTAACAGCTCCTACGTCACCTCTTACCATAACTGTAACTAAACCGGAACCGATCTTTTCGTATCCTACTAATGTTACGTTTGCTGATTTAACCATGGCATCGGCTGCTTCGATTGCGCCAACTAAACCTTTGGTTTCAATCATTCCTAAAGCTTCTTTCTGCATAATTGACCTCCTTATAAAATTCTTATCTGCCCCGTGGTTGATTGTTCAGGCAGAATATGTTTTGGTTGATTTACAGGATAGTATCATTATATAGCAATTTTCACAAAATTACTTGGCTTGTGCCTATAAATTTTAGCTTTTAAACACATATAAACTCATGTATTTATTTATATTCATGATACTTTGTTGCCATTTTTACCACAGGGTAGCAAATGATTCTGTATACAAACGCTACTATTTTGCAATATGATCAAGAATTTTATTAATATCTTCTGCTGTAACCTTTCTAGGGTTCGCCTGTGTACATGCATCAGCCAATGCACGGCGCACAATTTCTTCTCTGTGTTTGTTAAATTCTTCTACACTGACGCCACATTCGGACATACACTGTGGACGATCCATATATTTTAACAGACGCTGGATCTCCGCGATAAGGTTCGCTACGCCAACCTTTGGTGTAGGAGCTGGCAGACCAACGATTCTTGCCATCTTCTGATACTTCTTTGCTGCATCATTGCTGTGTTTTGCGCCTTCTCTTGCCATATCAGCATTAAATTCAATAACATAAGGAAGCACTAACGCATTGGCTCTTCCGTGTGGAATATGGAAGATAGCTCCTAAAGCGTGGGCAATACCGTGATTTACACCAAGATTTACAAGGTTAAATGCCATACCTGCAAGACAGGATGCTCTGTGCATCTTATCTCTTGCCTTAATATCATAACCATTGCGGTAAGCACGTGGAAGAAATTCAAAAGCAAGCTCTGCAGCTTTCTCTGCTAAACAGTCAGAGCAATCACTCGCTGTCTCAGAAACATAAGCCTCAAGAGCGTGGGTAATAACATCCATTCCTGTATCCGCTGTAATAAACGGCGGCGCTGACTTAACAAGTTCCGGATCAAGGATAGCAATATCAGGCATAAGACTCTCATCAATTAATGGAATTTTAACCCCCGTCTTACTGTCTGTTACTACAGCAAACTGTGTAACTTCGGAACCTGTACCACTTGTTGTCGGCAGGGCAATCAGTTTAATTTTCTTCTGATTATCAGGATTCTGCTTCTCATCAATCTTCTTAGCCATATATACAATAGCTTTCGCCGCGTCAATGGAAGAACCTCCTCCAAGAGCAACTACGATATCGCAGTCCTTATCCTGCAAAAATGCGATACCCCTTTCAATCAGATCCATTGGTGGATCAGGGACTACTTCGCTGAAAACGGAAACTTCTTTACAATTAGCCAATTTTTTTAAGATCATGTCTGCCATTCCTGAATCTACCATGAACTTGTCAGTAATCAGGACCGCATTCTCGTCTTTTTCTTCAAGAAGTGCATCGATGGCATCCTCACTGAATAAAACTTCAGTGGAAAGTTTAAACCGTTTCATTTTCCTCCTCCTTTCTGTTTCTGTACTTTTCTCTATACTCAGATGGCGTTAATCCAGTCTTCTTTTTGAAGGCCTTACTGAAGTAGTTCGCTTCATTGTACGCCAGATCCAAGGCAATATTAAGCACCGGAATATCTGTGTTGACCAGCATTTCTTTTGCTAAGTCCATCTTCCGGTCTGTCACATAGGTGATAAAATTCACACCCATCTCTTTTTTGAATATCTTACTTAAATAATAAGTGCTGATATTCACATGGTTTGCAACATCCTCTAAACTGATACCCTTCTTTAAGTTTCTCTCTATATAATCAACAACGGCTTTCATACCGCCCTCAGAAAGCTTACCTTTAATATTCATCTTGTCAAAGAGAATGTCTACCATTTTGATAATTTCATTGTAAGCATCATGCTTATTGTTATAAAGGAGATACTTGATCTTAAGTTTCTCCATCTGAACTACAAGTTCATTCGTATCAGTGATTCCAAGCTCCTCACTGATACGTACAACAGTCTTTGCAACCTCCTGCAGTCTCTTTGATATAATATTAACATCATGCTCCTCTAAGTATAACTGGTCTATGTACTCTCTTAAAATGTCTACGGAAGCTTTGTAAGAGCATTTTTTTAGTTCCATTTCAAATTTTGAAAGCAATTTATTACTCTTACCAGTCTGTCGTCCCTCACCTAAGCGGCTTGCAAAAGACTTCACAGACTCAAGTAAAACCTCTTTTCTAATAGGTTTTAGCAGGAAATCATCAACCTTCAACTTTATTGCTCTATGTGCAATGTTAAAATCATCGTATGCTGTTGTTATAATAATAACAGCCTTTGGAAGTTTTTTCCTTGCATATTTGATAACTTCCATACCATCCATTCCAGGTATGTTAATATCTACCAGCAAAAGATTGATATCCTTTGAATCAATAATCTCCACTGCCTCAAAACCACTCTTGGCTTCTCCAACGATTTCTACATCCAGAAGATTCTCCTCAAGAAAAATCTTCATAGAGGTTCTTTCTAATTCTTCATCCTCAACAATTAATATCTTATACAAATCAATTCTACCTTTCTATTCCTGTACCAATGGCACCTTTATTGTTACCTTCGTTCCAAGAGAAGGTTTATTCTCACTTTCAATGGACAACGCATATTCATTACCAAAGTAGTGAATTAATCTGGAATTAATATTATAAAGTCCAACAGAACCCTTTTCATTATCCTTATATGCATCCCCACGCAAAACACTGACTATCTTCGATGGTGACATGCCATCACCGTTATCAATAATGTCAATGCATAAGTCTCCATCTTTCTCTCTTCCGTTCACTTCTACCATTCCGCCTGAAGCTTTGTTTTCAACTGCATATTTGATAGAGTTCTCAACAAGTGTTGCCAGAGATAAAAATGGTAGTTTCACACTGTAATATGCCTCTGATATATTAATGGAATACTGTAATCTGCTTCCCAGACGAATCTTCTGAATCTTGAGATAATTTTGTACATGGGTCAGCTCATCTCTAAGCGGACTCAACGGGTCTCTACTTTTTCTCAAAATGTAACGCATCATATCTGCAAATGCATACACAACATCTTCTGTCATCTTCGCATTCTCAAAGAAGGCAAGTCTTCCTATCGTATTCAATACATTAAAAAGGAAATGTGGATTAATCTGATAATGTAATGCCTTTAACTCAATATCTCGGAGAGACTTCTCCATCTCAATCCGAAGTTTTTCTTCTTTCATGAGCTTATAATCCTTCTCCCGAAGTTCTGCATTCACTTTATTAGCATATTCTTTCTCTACGGAATAATTGTAACTGTCACAGATAATCTGAGCTACCGCCTGAATCTTCTCTACCGATATCTCCTTGACCTGATTGTACAGTTCTACAAGCTCCGGATCATTCTTCCAGTCCTCGCTCTGTGTCGTAATCTTCTTTAAATCTGCGAAATCTGTACTCGTAACCTGCCCTGCTAAAAATGCCCCCACATACTGCCCTTTTATCATGATGGGAATCGCAAAATCAATCAGTCCTGCATGGCATATGTATACATACGCCTTTCCAATTCTTCTTGCCTTTCTGCCTCCACAGGCATCACAGTAATAACACTTTTCACGAAATGCATCCAGTTCACGAAGCCGTTTACAAAACGGTGTAAAATTACTCTGCTTCGTGATAGGTGTTCCATTACAGTCTACTGTTACAAATGCTAAATCTGTGGCTTTCGCCCAATTATCCTGCAGAGTTTGAAGTTCTTTTACATCTACTACATCCTCAATGTATATGTTATTTTTTTCCGTCAATGTCTTGTCCTCCAAACGTCGATATCGTCCCAACCTTATTAGTCAGAAATTAATGAGATTTCTTCTTCCTGTCTCTCTTATTTAAATAACGACAGGCCTTCTCTGCACAATTACATGCATCTTCGGTGTAACAATCTGCCCCAATCTCTCTTGCCTGTTTTTCTGTCAGGAAATAGCCACCCACCATAAAATAGAACTGATCTCGGATACCTTTCATCTCAAATTCTTCAACAACAGCTCTCATGTCTTCCTCAGAATGTGGCATAATGCCACTTAAACACACAATCTGGGCATGACTGCCTACTGCCTCTTCCAAAAATCTTCTTGGCGAGACATCCACGCCCAGATCAATAACTCTTATATTCTTACTTTCCATCATAATCTTTACGAGATTCTTCCCAATGTCATGTAAGTCTCCTTTTACTGTTCCTAATATAACCGTTCCAATCTCCTTTTTTGCACGACCTCCGCTATAATGACGCAGAGTAGAAACGCCTCGCTCTAATGCTCTTGTAATACTCAGAATCTCTGGTACACCAACTTCTTCTTTACGAAACTTCTCTGCCACCTGCTCCATTCCAGATAAAAAGCCTTCCTCCAGAATTACCTGTGGTTCTGTTCCTTCTTCCAATGCCATTTTCACCAAGTCTGCGACTCTTTTCCCCTGTCCCTTTTTCAGGGAATCAATAATTTCGTCTATTGTTGCTCCCATTTTGCCCTCCAAAAATCTATCAGAGTGTTCTATGTTTTTTATTCTATACTTTTTACACCTAAAAAGCAAATTATTATCGTATATTTTGCAAATTACTTTTCCTAAGTATAAATTTTTACTAATTTGTACTGGCAAACAATGGATTTTTTTATTCAAACAGGCAAGAAAAAAGGTAAAAAAAGGAATTGGGTGAACCAATAGCAATTTTTTTCTAATTTGGGCTTATGGCTAAACAGACGAAATCTGCACACCAGTGCTCCGTAACATCTCCAAACCTCCCTGTAGCTCTGTAATCCCAACTAAATCCCACCAAAAAACAGAACCCCAAGACAGAATAGAACCGATATCTGTGGCCTCGAAGCAAGGTTTGGATGCGAGCGCATAAGCGAGCATTCAAACCACCGCGACTAAAGTCACAGATATCGGTTCTATTCTATCTTGGGGTTCGTCTGTTTACCGTCTATTTAGCCAATTACAGAGTCACTTTTTCTAAGTGCCACATCTCCTTCGCGTACTCTTCAATTGTACGGTCAGAGGAGAACTTACCTGCGGACGCTGTCTGGAGCATTGCTGTTCTAGCCCAGTGCTGTTCATCGCGGTAAGCGGCATCGATTCTGTTATGAGCTTCTTTATAAGAATCGAAGTCTAATAATGTAAAGTAAGTATCTTTTTCAAGGAGTGCGTCATACAGGGCACGGAACAGTTCTGGATTCTCTGGTGAGTAGAAGCCGTTTACTAACTGTGTAAGTATCTGACGTACGTCCTGGTTGTTGTTGTATACGTCTCTTGGATTGTAGTTTCCGTTTTTCTCGTATTCCATTACCTGATCTGCGGATAAACCGAAGATGAAAGCATTTTCTTTTCCAACCTCTTCTACAATTTCAACGTTAGCACCATCCATTGTTCCTAATGTGAGAGCACCATTTAACATGAACTTCATGTTACCTGTTCCTGATGCTTCTTTAGAAGCTGTGGAAATCTGCTCGCTGACATCCGCTGCTGCAAAGATAAGCTCTGCGTTAGATACACGGTAATCTTCGATGAATACAACTTTGATCTTTCCGTTGATGGATTTATCATTGTTAATCTTATCTGCTACTGCATTGATTAACTTGATTGTAAGCTTAGCTGTGTAATAACCAGCGGCTGCTTTTGCTCCAAAGATAAATGTTCTTGGAACGATATCCATATCTGGATGTGCTTTGATCTCGTTGTAAAGGTACATTACATGAAGAATGTTCATTAACTGACGTTTGTACTCATGTAATCTCTTAACCTGACAGTCAAAGATAGAACGTGGGTCTACATCGATTCCATTATGTTCTTTGATGTATTTTGCAAGACGTACCTTATTCTGGTATTTGATATTCATGAATTCCTGCTGACATTTCTCATCATCAACATACACTTTTAAGTGGTCAAGGTGAGATAAGTTTGTAATCCAGTCATCACCAATCTTGTCTGTTACCCAGCTTGCCAGTAATGGGTTACCATGAAGAAGGAATCTTCTCTGTGTAATACCATTTGTCTTGTTGTTGAACTTCTCTGGCATCATCTCATAGAAATCCTTTAACTCACGTTTTTTAAGGATGTCTGTGTGAAGACGGGCAACACCGTTAACGGAGTAACTTCCTGCGATTGCAAGGTGTGCCATTCTTACCTGTCCATCATAGAGGATTGCCATCTTGCGGATTTTCTCTTGATCTCCAGGGTATTTGTTCTGGATTTCGATAACGAAACGACGGTTAATCTCTTCTACGATCTGGTAAACTCTAGGAAGTAATCTGGAGAAAAGCTCGATAGGCCACTTCTCAAGAGCTTCTGCCATAATAGTATGGTTTGTGTAAGCACAGGTCTTTCTTGTGATTTCCCATGCTTCATCCCACTCTAAACCTTCTTCGTCAACGAGGATTCTCATTAACTCAGCTACAGCTACTGTAGGATGTGTATCATTTAACTGGAATGTTACTTTCTCGTGGAACTTACGAATGTCGTCATGTGTTTCTTTGTATTTTGCAATTGCTCTCTGAACAGATGCAGAAATGAAGAAATACTGCTGTTTTAAACGAAGTTCCTTACCTGCCATATGGTTGTCGTTTGGATATAATACTTCACAGATTGTTCTTGCAAGGTTTTCCTGCTCTACAGCTTTCTGGTACTCACCTTTGTCGAAGGAATCTAAGTTGAAGTTGTTGATTGCTTCTGCATCCCAGATACGAAGTGTATTTACGATATGGTTGCCATAACCTACGATTGGCATATCATATGGTACGGCACGTACACTCTGGTATCCCTTCTGAACGAACTTCTGTCTTCCGTTATGCATCTCAACGTCTACATAACCGCCAAACTTAACTTCTACAGCATACTCATCTCTCTTGATTTCAAAAGGATTTCCGTATTTTAACCAGTTATCTGGGACTTCTACCTGATAACCGTTCTCGATTTTCTGTTTGAACATACCATAACGGTAACGGATTCCGCAACCGTAAGCTGGATATCCAAGTGTTGCAAGAGAATCAAGGAAACAAGCTGCAAGACGGCCAAGACCACCGTTACCAAGTGCTGCATCTGGCTCCTGGTCTTCGATGAGGTTAAGGTCAAGCCCTAGCTCCTCTAATGTTTCTCTTACATCATCATAGCAAAGAAGGTTAATCATGTTGTTTCCAAGAGCTCTACCCATAAGGAACTCCATGGACATGTAGTAAACCATCTTCTTGTCCTGTTTTTCGTATGCTTTGTGTGTCTCGATCCAGTTGTCAATAATATCGTCTTTTACGGAGTATGCAACAGCCTGATAAATCTGCTGTGGTGTTGCTTCTTCGAGTTTACGACGAAACAGCATACGGACATTGGACTCTAACTCTTTTTTGAATTTTTCTTTGTCGAAAGTATCCTTTTTAATCAATGAACTGATCCTCCTAAATTATCTCGTGCAATCCCGGAATCTTTTTCGTGCCTGCTTTCGTGAGAAGATTTTTATCAGTCAGCCTCAGATTTTGAGACGTGCACAGTACATACGCCGCAAAATCTGAGTGCCGCTGGTCAAAAACCGATTGCTAAAAACAAGTGTTTAAAAGGTTTTAAGATTACATTTTTTTCTCGACACCTAATCTTACTTTTTCTCCATTAATATCCCATTCCTTGGAATATCCACCTTCTGCGTCTAAGCACATATCGTCTGCCAATACATCATTCTTGATCTCATCAGTGTATTTGGTCATGACTTCTTTAATCTTGTCATTACCCTCTTCGTATACAGTAATGTGGTCTGTCACTTCAAAGCCGGCTTCTTTTCTCATTGTCTGTACTTTACTGATGATTTCTCTTACAAATCCCTCTTCCAAAAGTGCCGGTGTCAGATTCGTGTCGAGTACTACGGTAACTCCATGATCTGCCTGAGAAACGTATCCCTCTTTCTGTGACATATCAATTAATAACTCTTCCGGCAATAAATTGATTTTACCATCGTTTAACTCTATTGTCAAAAAGCCATTTGCGTCTAATTCTTTCTTAGCCGCACTTCCGTTAAGGTTTGCTAAAATATTACGGATCTTTCCTAAGTCTTTACCATATTTTGGTCCAAGAATACGCATCTGAGGTTTAAATGTGTAATCTGTGAGGTCAGATACATCATCTTTAAAAATAACGTCTTTTACGTTAAGCTCACCTTCGATGATCTGTTTGTAGTAATCTGTTAAAGCAGCCTCTCCATTTACAAACATCTGACCGATTGGCTGACGATTCTTGATTCCGGATGCGTTACGTGCAGCACGTCCAAGTACAACGATGTCAAGTACTTCACCCATATCCTGCTCAAGTTTCTCATCGATCATTGCCTCATCCACTGCTGGGAAATCACATAAATGGATACTTTCTGGTGCATCTGGATTTACGCTCTTTACAAGGTTCTGGTAAATATCTTCTGTCATAAATGGAATCATTGGTGCAGAAGCTTTGATGAATGTAACGAGTGCAGTATAAAGAGTCATATATGCATTAATCTTATCCTGCTCCATTCCTTTAGCCCAGAAACGCTGACGGGAACGACGTACATACCAGTTACTCATATCATCCACAAATGCCTGTAATGCCTTTGTTGTTTCAGGAATCTTATAGTTTGCAAGACATTCATCTACTGTTTTTACGCAGGAATTCAGTCTTGATAATAACCATTTATCCATAACAGATAACTTATCATACTCTAAGCTATACTTTGTAGGGTCAAATTCATCAATATTGGCGTAAAGTACATAGAATGCATAAGTATTCCATAATGTACCCATGAATTTACGCTGTCCCTCTGTTACTGCGTCTGCGTGGAAACGGTTTGGCAGCCAAGGTGCACTGTTAGAGTAGAAGTACCAGCGGATGGCGTCTGCTCCATGCTGCTCTAATGCATCAAATGGATCTACGGCATTTCCTTTACTCTTACTCATCTTCTGTCCGTTTTCGTCCTGTACGTGGCCGAGAACGATTACGTTCTTGTAAGGAGCTTTGTTAAATAACAGTGTGGACTCTGCAAGTAAGGAATAGAACCATCCTCTTGTCTGGTCTACTGCCTCAGAAATGAACTGTGCAGGGAACTGCTGCTCGAAAAGCTCTTTATTTTCAAATGGATAGTGATGCTGTGCAAAAGGCATTGCTCCGGAGTCAAACCAGCAGTCGATAACTTCTGGCACTCTCTTCATTGTCTTTCCACAATCTGGACATGTCAGAGTGATTGCATCAATATATGGTCTGTGAAGTTCTACAGTCTGAGCTTCTGGATTGCCGCTCTTTTCCTCTAATTCCTGACGGCTTCCGATACAATCCATCTTGCCACAGCCTTCACACTGCCATACGTTTAATGGAGTTCCCCAGTAACGGTTACGGGAAATACCCCAATCCTGAATGTTATTTAACCAGTCACCAAAACGACCTTTACCGATGCTCTTTGGAATCCAGTTAATTGTGTTATTGTTGCGGATTAAGTCGTCTTTTACTGCTGTCATCTTGATGAACCAGGACTCTCTCGCATAGTAAATCAGTGGTGTATCACATCTCCAGCAGAATGGGTAATCATGCTCAAACTTAGGAGCGTCGAAAAGAAGACCTTCTTTATCTAAGTCAACAAGAACCTTAGGATCAGCATCTTTTACAAATAATCCGGCATATGGTGTATCTTCTGTCATGTTACCTTTTCCGTCTACAAACTGAACAAATGGAAGGTCGTACTTTCTTCCAACCTGTGCATCGTCCTCACCAAATGCAGGAGCGATGTGTACGATACCTGTACCGTCTGACATAGTTACATAATCTGCACATGTTACAAAATGTGCTTTCTTATGCTGTTTTTCCGCAGCCTTTGCAGCCCCTTCAAATAATGGCTTATATTCTTTATATTCAAGGTCCGTACCCTTATATGTTTCAAGAATCTCATAAGCTGGTGTTTCTTCTGTTCCAAGTCCACCAAGAACCTTATCTAGTAATTCTTTTGCCATGTAATAAACATAGCCGTCAGCAGCCTTTACTTTGCAGTAAGTCTCTTCTGGGTTTACACAAAGAGCCACGTTACTTGGAAGTGTCCAAGGTGTTGTTGTCCATGCAAGGAAATAAGCATCTTCACCAACCACTTTGAAACGAACAACCGCAGAACGTTCTTTTACTGCTTTATATCCCTGTGCCACCTCGTGAGAAGATAAAGGTGTTCCACAACGAGGGCAGTAAGGTACGATCTTAAATCCTTTATAAAGAAGACCTTTATCCCAAATAGTCTTTAATGCCCACCATTCGGACTCAATAAAGTTGTCATTATAAGTTACATATGGGTTATCCATATCAGCCCAGAAACCAACAGTCTTTGAGAAATCTTCCCACATTCCTTTGTATTTCCAAACAGATTCTTTACACTGAGTGATAAATGGGTCTAAACCATACTCTTCAATCTGCTCTTTTCCATCAAGACCAAGCTTCTTCTCTACTTCAAGCTCTACTGGAAGTCCGTGAGTATCCCATCCGGCCTTTCTTGGAACCATGTACCCCTTCATTGTACGGTAACGAGGAATCATATCCTTAATTACACGAGTTAAAACGTGTCCGATATGAGGCTTACCATTGGCTGTTGGTGGTCCATCATAGAAAGTGTAAACAGGGTCACCTTCTCTTGTTTCGATACTTTTCTTAAAAATGTCATGGTCTTTCCAAAACTGTGCAGTTTCTTTTTCTCTCTCTACAAAATTGAGATTCGTGGATACTTTCTTGTACACGACGTTTCCTCCTTAATTTAGTCAGTTTAATTTAACTATTTTTAGATTAAATAAATTTATATTATTATGCCCAATGTGCAGGCTAGACTTTCCGGCAAAAAGAAAAGCCCCCATCCCCAGTAAAAGGATGAAAGCCTGAACTATCATTATACCACCTGTACATACTGACATATGCTTCTCTGTTAACGGTGAGATTCCGTCACTGCTTACTTGCTAATCTTATATCATCTTCTATATAGAATATAGACTCTGCTAAATCGTACGATTACGCCTTGCCTTCTATAGATATACTAAAGATATACTAATTTATTCTAACTCTTTCGGCAGTGCAACTCAGGAGTGATATTCGGATATTCTCTACTGACAACGGGTTCTCACTATCTCCGTCTCACTGAAGCGTTCAAAAATTCTTACTGTCTCCATCAACGTTTTTATCACAGATAATCATATACTAGGTGGGATAAATTGTCAACCAATTTTCATTCTGTATTACTGTATTTATCACTATATTAATCCCTACACTGCTTATATTCGGTAAAATGTCGCCAGTTACTTTTATACATTATTCATATAATAGATTTCCCGCTTCCGTAAAACATTGTTAATCCTTAAATTTTCTTTTAATTTACAAAAGATTATGCTACAATACTCCTTAATTAGAAAGGAGTCCATAATGTTTAAAAAACTCATTGTATCTTTTCTTTGTGCGATCGTTGTCGCCTGCACAGTCCTTGGCGGATTTTGCCTGCTTTACTTTGCTATTCCAAGCCAGAAAGCAAAGGCATCCATTTCCCTGCCTTCTACTGTAAAGGACAGTGAAACTGCAGTGGAATCTACCACTGAAGCAGATTCCAAAGATAAGAATGTTTATGTGGCCGATGTGTATCAGTCCCTTACACTTCGTTCAGAGGCAAGCGCAGATTCTGACGCAATTACTGACCTTGAGCCTATGACTCACCTTGAAGTTCTTGAGTTTGCCGCCGGTACAAACTACGCTTATGTTGAAGTTCTAAGCGGAGAGAAAAAGAGCTATAAAGGCTATGTAAACAGTGAATATATTACCAAATTAGGAGAACCAACCGTTCGTATTGGGACAGAGGAGTAAATGAATTATGTTTTCTAACAATTTAACTATGATGACCGACCTGTATGAGCTTACAATGATGCAGGGATACTTCTTCGAAGGTAACGAAGATAAGGTTGTATTTGATGTTTTTTACCGCAAAAATCCATCCGGCAGTGCTTATGCCATCACCTGTGGACTTGATCAGGTAATTGATTATATAAAGAACCTGTCATTTTCTTATGAAGATATTGATTATTTAAGAGGTCTCGGCATTTTTAAAGAAGATTTTCTTTCCTATCTTGCCGGCTTCCATTTCAGCGGAGATATTTATGCAATCCCAGAAGGAAGTGTTGTATTTCCAAAGGAGCCACTTGTAAAGGTTATCGCCCCTATTATGGAAGCACAGCTTGTTGAGACAGCGATTTTAAATATCATCAATCACCAGAGCCTTATCGCAACAAAGGCTTCCCGTGTTGATTATGCTGCCGGCGGCGGTGTTATGGAATTCGGTCTTCGCCGCGCACAGGGACCAGATGCCGGAACACTCGGCGCAAGAGCTGCCGTTATCGGTGGATGTACCGGAACTTCCAACGTACTCGCCGGAGAACTTTACGGCATTCCTGTACAGGGAACTCACGCACATAGCTGGATTATGAGTTTCCCAGACGAACTTACCGCTTTCCGTACCTATGCAAAAATGTATCCAGATGCCTGCATCCTTTTAGTAGACACTTACGACACCTTAAAATCTGGTGTTCCACATGCCATTCAGGTATTTAAAGAGATGCGTGATGCTGGAATCACTTCTAAGCTTATGGGAATCCGTTTAGACAGCGGTGACATTGCCTACCTGTCCAAAAAAGCTCGCAAGATGTTAGATGAAGCAGGATTTACAAATGCGATTATTTCCGCTTCTAGCGACCTTGATGAATACCTGATCAACAGTTTAAAAACACAGGGCTGTACCGTAACTTCCTGGGGTGTCGGTACAAATCTTATCACATCTTCTGATAACCCGGCATTCGGTGGGGTATACAAACTTGCAGCCATCAAAAAGCCTGGCGACGAAGAATTTACCGCTAAAATTAAGATTTCTGAAAACCCGGAAAAGATCACGAACCCAGGTAACAAAACCGTTTATCGTATTTATGATAAAGAAAGCAGCAAGATTAAAGCTGACTTAATCTGTCTCGTTGGGGAAACATTTGACCCTTCAGAAGATTTAAAGATTTTTGATCCAATCTCTACCTGGAAAAAATCCATTCTTCCGGCAGGCAGCTATCAAATCCGCGAGATGCTTGTACCAGTATTCTTAAACGGACAGTGCGTATACTCCTCTCCTGCTGTTATGGACATCAAGGCATACTGCCAGCAGGAATTGAATACGCTGTGGGATGAGAACAGACGACTGATGAATCCTCAAACGGTATATGTGGACCTTTCACAGAAACTGTTCGATCTGAAACACAAGTTATTAGGAGACGAAAAATAAATACGAATTTGTCTAAATGACAGACGAAAAACAAAAAAGAATATAATAGCATCTGTGCCAGTAGTCGCTGCGTGTTGAATGCCTGCATAAAGGCTCGCATTCAATACTTGCTCCGAGGTCACATCTGCTATTATATTCTTTTTTATTTTTCTGTCTGCCTGCTCCGGAAGTAAATTCGTATTTTATATCGAAGGAGAATAGGAATCTGCCAGACAGATATGGGTTTTCTGGTTTTTAACTCCAGATAAATTCAAGAATGCTCCCTGCTATATAATTAATAGTCAAAAAAGAAAAAACATTGTATAGTGACATCCTCCCCCACCTGTAGAGGTTGGGCTTCCCATCCTCGGCAAGTTTGGTTCTCGTTCGATAGCACTACCGTGCTAAGCATATGCGAGCTATCCCCGTGTGTCCCACGGTTGTGTTATGTTTTTTAAGGTCATGATGCAATTATCAGCCGCATTCCCTCATTTCTGATATTTATCGCCGCATTTACATCTCTGTCATGATGGGTTCCGCACTGCGGACAATCCCACTCTCTTAACGCAAGATTCTTCATTTTTGCATTTTTGTAACCACAAACAGAACAGGTCTGGCTGCTTGCAAAAAATCTACCCACCTTCACAAGCTTTTTCCCCTGTTCCTCCAGTTTATATTTCAAAAATGTTGTGAACATTCCCCAGCCGTTATCTGAAACAGATTTTCCCAAATTTAGCGACTGCGACATCGCTTTCATATCTAAATCTTCTATACATACGCAATCATAGGCATTGGTTATCTGTCTTGACTGCTTATGCAGGAAGTCTTTTCGTTGATTGGAAACCTTTTCGTGAAGTTTTGCCACCTTAAGCCTTTGCTTATTGCGATGGTTTGAACCTTTCTGCATTTTAGAAAGCTTACGTTGTTCTCTCGCTAATTTTTTCTCCGCATTCCTGTAATACCTTGAGTAGGCAGGTTCTTTACCGTTGCTGTCACGATATAATTCATGCATGGAAAAATCTAAGCCTAAAAACTTTTGTAGCTCCTTTTCCTGTACTTGGTCTTCATACTCAAAAAGAATACTTGCATAGTATTTTCCACTTGGTGTCTGACTTACTGTTACAGATTTGAGTCTGTATTCATCTGGAATAATCCTGTGCTGTTTTAAGCGTACTTGGCCAATCTTAGGTAATTTCAAATATCCATTAGATAGCGTTACGTTCCCATTGATGCAAACTGTGGAATAGCTGTTTTTATTCCGCTTTTTTGATTTGAACCTTGGAAAACCTGTTTTCGGCTGTTTGAAAAAGTTCTGAAATGCTGTATCAAGATGCCTGAGCAATTGTTGTAACGCTATACTGTCTACTTCCTTTAAAAATCTGTATTCTTCCGTTTTCTTTATTGCTGCCATTTCTTTTGCACAAATGGTATATGTTACGTTGGTCTTGTTCTCCTCATACTGCCGAATCTTTCTATCAAGCCAATGATTGTATACCATTCTCACACAGCCAAAAGTCTTAGCAAACAAAATCTTCTGTTCATCATTGGGATATATTCTGAATTTATATGCTCTGTTTGCCACCATGCCACTTCCTTTTCCGCGAAAAACCGCCTGCGATACTTGACCACAAGCACACGATGCTAGTATAGTAAGAATACTAAATGTACATTATTATCTCAATTTATTGTATCTCAATTTTTTATTATTCGACTAAAGATACTATACTATAATTAGGATGCTCTATCAAGTAGGTAACAGACGCAATTCATCTCCCACCTTAGAGGTCGGAGTCTTCTTGCTGTAAGAGGATAAAAATATAACACATGGAGGAGGATTACATATGACAGGTTACAAAAAAATCGATATGGATACCTGGGCACGCAGGGAACATTACGAATACTATACTAAACAGTTAAAAGTTGAATACAATATTACCGCTAATGTTGATGTAAAAAATGTATTGGATTTTTGTCATTCAAAAGATTACAAATTTTACCCTGCTATGATTTATCTTGTTACTAAGACATTAAACCGCATCGAAAATTTTAAAATGTTTAAAGATAAATATGGATACCTTTGTGCCTGGGATAAAATCATTCCGAATTATACCATTTTTCATAATGATGACCATACTTTTTCTGATTGCTGGACAGATTTTTCCGAAGATTTTAATACATTTTATCAAGATATCCTAAAAGATATGGCTACTGCCACAACAAAAAAAGGGATTAAAGCAAAAGAAGGACAACCTGCCAATTTTTACTGTATATCCTGCACACCGTGGACAACATTTACCGGTTATGGCAGCAGAGTCTCTAATGGCGAACCTTCTTTTTTCCCAATTGTATTAATGGGAAAGTATACGCAGGACGGTGACAAGCTGTTGATGCCTGTTAATATCACAATTGCTCACGCAGTAGCAGATGGTTATCATGTAGGATTATTCTTTCAATATCTTCAGGAAGAGATTAATAACTACTAATTTGTTTGCATGACGGACGAAAAATAAAAAAATAAATACTAGTAAAATGTGACCTCGGAGCAAGTATTGAATGCAAGCTATAAGCGAGCATTTCATACGCAGCGACTACTGGCACAGATGTTACCTGCTTCTTTTTTCTTTTTCGTCCGTTATCCCAGCAAATTAGTATTTTATAATATTTTATTTTGAATAAAACACTCAAATATATAACTTGGATTTTCATAATAAACGCTACTATTGTAATCATCTATTTTGTCACTAATAAAAGAATGATATACTTCAATAATTGCATCTACTACTTCTATCTTTTTTTCTAAAGCCACTTGCTTTATCAAACGCTTATATACTTTTCCGATATCCCAATGGGAAGGAACCGCATACTGACATTCCCCCACATTATCAAAATTTCCAACGGAAATTTTTGCTTCTTCAATAAAATCATCACTCACCCGCTCTATATTATCGCTATGGTAAATATCCGCTAAGTCATATATTTTTGCAATGCGTTCTTTGCCTAATGCATCTACCACTGCTGCTCTCTTATTTTTTGTTTTTCTGGCAATATAGTCAATAAGTGAACATGTATAAAATAAGTCGTTGTCTTTCTGGCTTTCTCTTCCCAGTTGTCTTTCCATCATCTCGTCTCCTCATATCCTCTATATTCTAAGCATTTTAAAGCTTCTTGTGTACAAAAATTAATCTGATGCGTTGGATATTTAAATTTAGCTAACACCCAGAATTGTTCTCTTGTAATGGCTCCATCAATATAATCTGAGACATAATTATAAATCTGATCATTTGCCATCGCTCCTATTACAATATCATATTGATGCGGTTTTCCTGAACGACAATCAATAATAAAATCTAACCATTCGTCCGTCATATCCTTAAATTCTTTTATAGCGGATGTTTATGTTTACTCCTACATCAACAAATCAGTGAAAAAATTTAAGAAAGTGAATCAAAGTAATATCTTTTTATACCATGTTATAGAGAAGCTGATTTTTTTACAAATTCATAATATTCTGGAAAATCCCCAAATCTCTAACATGAATTCTGATTTTGTACCAGCATCCACAGTCAGCCAGCAAAGAGAGCCTATCCCCTATATTTGTGGCCTCGGAGCAAGGTTTGGATACGAGCGTGTGTAAGCGAGTATTCAAACCGCCGCGACTAAAGTCACAAATATAGGGGATAGGCTCTCTTTGCTGGCGTCTGTTTCGCTCTACAAATCAGTAGTTACAGTTTTAGTACATGGAAGAGTACTGCTGTTAATACAACAATTGCATTAGTAACTGTCTGAATCGGTACTGCCTTCTTACAATAATGCTGTACATCCGTTTCTGTCAGTGCACATCCGGTATAAGTGGAAGAGTTCGTTGGTGTAGAACTTGTTGCAAGTGACAGGTTACATACAAATGGTGCGATAATTGCAACAGCCGGTATTCCAAATCCTGCACCGATAGAAATAAATACCGGATACAGGGCATTGAAAATCTGGAATGGTACAACGTAGATAATGACAACGCACAGAAGAAGCATAATAACGTGAATGTATCTTAACAGAAAAGATGGACAAACCTGCATAAGTCCGTTTGAGAGGGCTTCTACCATGCCTGTGTTATTAAATACTGCCTGATATACATTGATCGCAAGGAGCATGATCAGGATGTTTAAGTACATTGGTCCAACTTTGTTGAATATTTCTCCAAAGTTGTCTTTGTAGTTGATCATTGCAGTGATTACTGTTGCAAAAATAAATACGAAGTATGGTGCAATGCCGAAGATTCCGAGTGCTACGAGACAGAAAATGAAGAGGATGAAGTTTACCCAGAAGAGTTTTGGTCTGCGGTTTGGATTCTCCTCCTGCTGTGCTGCGGCTTCTACGGTTGTAGTAACTGCCTGAAATGTTCCGACACGTCTTTTGTGTTTGATTCCAAAGTATATCCACTGGAAAATGATTGCCGGAATGAAACATAATCCCCAAGGCATAGATGCGGATGCGAGTTCATTGGCGTCTAAACCGGCAGAGGAAGCAGTGTATGCCATTCCGATTCCCCAAGGGATAAAGCACATTGCGGACATGGCTGTCTGTGCAATGATGAAAGCCGCTTCTCTATCAAAGTCAAACTTTTTATACAGAGGCACCATCAGTGGAAATGTAATAAGATATGCAGGTGTGAAGTTACCTGTCAGGATACTGAAACCGCCGATGAGGGTTGTCAGAACCATTATAACAATTACATTCATCTTATTTCCGAGTTTTGTTGTGATAGCGGAAACAATCGTGTCGAATACACCGGCTTCTGTAAGCATCTGGAAATACAGAAATGCAAATAAGAGCATAAATCCGGCAGATTTCATCATGGAAGCGAGCTGTTCTACAATGAAAGTACTTGTCTCTTCTATGGAATGTCCAAGAATCAGTGCACAAAGAACCGGTGCAATGAAAAGGACAAAGTTAAATGGCAGTTTTTTTGTTATGACAGTGGCAACTACGATGAGAATCAAAATAAATGCCATGATTAAAGTAGCGTTCATAAATAAATCCTTTCTTTTATTATAGTTATTTACTTAAATATGTTTTTTAAGAAATTCATCTACAATGTTAAGATTTTCAGTTGTCCAAAAAGCGTTATCGCCATGAACCGCATTTTCCATCATATAGAATGTAACCTCTTTTTCTTCTTCACGAAGTTTTTTATAAAGGCGTACACTCTGTCTCCAGGATACGGTGTCATCCCCTGTTCCATGCATCATAAGAATTGGAGGAATTGGTGTGGCTTTTTCTACATAATTAGCGCAGGTGACCGGAACAGAAAGTTCTGGATGTTCATAAACATTATTGCCGCCGATTAATTTTCCTTCTGGGCTGTCTGGCTCGCCCTGATTTAAAGTGGTAGGAAAATCCTCCTTCTGACGAACGTCTGTCACACCGTAAAAATCAACGATGGCCTTTACTTCGCAGGAAAATTCATTGTAATCTTCTGTATCTAAAATGTCCTGTCCAGCAGTGATTCCGGCGAGTACAGCAGTATGTCCGCCGCTGGAATCTCCCATGATGAAAATGTTATCTACATCGATATGATATTCTTCTGCGTGTTTTCTTAAAAATCTTACGCCAGTTTTGGCATCTTGAACCTGTGCAGGGAAAACAGCCAGGTCGCTTTCTCTATACTGTAAAATAGCTGTTACAAAACCTCTTCTTGCAAGATCAGCCATGGCAGAAAGACGTTTATACTGATCCTGCTTCAGCCATGCGGAACCCTGCACATAAAGGATCGTCGGATATTTCTGCTGTGCGGATTCTGGTTTTACTTCTGGTACGAGCATTTGTAATGTGCGCTCACCCTCTGGACGTGTAACATAAACAACGTCATGTTTATAAACATGATAGATTTCCTGACCAGTTGCCTTTATATGATGAACTTCTTTCATCTGTGGAACTGCGTGGAAAAAAGTTTCAAAATCTGTGTTTTTGATTTCTTCTGGTGTCATTTGTATCTCCTTTCTAACTCTTGCTTATGCCGGAGTATATACAGTAAAATATATATTCAAATCGCAGCTGATATAAACTCGAACAGCTTATATTGTTAATTATATAACCATGTCTTGCTCGCAGGTCAATCTGTCAAAATGTATAAAAATCGTAATAATTTTTGTATAAAATAACGAAATAATTTTTATAATTAACAGTAAAAGTGTTTGAGCTTTTTCTTTAAATTTGGGGATTTTTTCAAGTGAATATAAAAACAGTTTCTGAGTGTACCAATGGTTTAGAAATAGTTTGGAAATAATTTAGAAGATGACAAAAACCTGTGAGCGACTCACAGGTTTTGGACAAGAAATTTCTTGTTTTCTTATAGAACATAGTATTGTTTTGACCCTAACATCATATGATTTTGATATAACCTGAAAGAAATTTGATGAAATCAGGTAAAGTTATGATAATTTTTTAAACAACTATTTGATTCATTTCTTCTGAAGCCAAAACACAGAAACGAAAATAGTCTTTCCTTTCCCCTGTTTCATCAAGAGTAATCCGCAGGCGGAAACCATACACAGGAGCTTGGGGGATACCAGATTTATATTCATTATAATAACGAAGGAAATCGTTGATTAGGTTTCCCTCGGAAGCGTAATGACCTTCAAGACTCATATAAGCAGTAAACATTCTGCCGCCGGGAATCTTTTCAAATCCTTTTTTATCTTTCATGAAATCATTATCCGTATCTATAGAGATTCCCTGTCCCCATGAAAATGCAGAAAGATCTCCTTTGAAGTATTCGGGAGAAAGTTCCAGTAAAGAGCTGCTTTTGGGAGCATATTCTGCGAGATTGATTCCATCGGATTCACAGGAGGCCTCATCCATGTAGTTCAGTCCCTTTGTCTGACGGCGAAAATAAAAGTCAGGGCAATCCTCAATGTACCATTTGCCAAGTCTGCGGTCTAAATCGGCCAGTTCTTTTCGATAATTTTCTATAAGTTCACGAGTATTTAGTAATTCCGTTACCTCCGTGGCAAGTTCCTGACTCCTTTTTTCAAGAAGTAAAGAAAGTAGAGCATTGTCCCCTTCTTTAAGAAGGAGCTGGATGTCTTTTAAGGAAAATCCCATATTTCGATATTTCATACATTCATAAATATCCGTACAACTTTTTACATCGTAGGAACGATAATTGGATTGTTCTCTTCTGCTTGAGGAAATTAACCCCAGTTTTTCGTAATATTTAATAGTATGGACGGATACGCCGGTAAATTTAGAAAGCATTCCGACAGTTTTTTCATTCATGATTTCACCTGCCTGTATATTTAGTATTACTGTAATTGTATAATGCCCCTTTGATACCAGATTGCTACGTGCCTGTACTCTCGCAAGCAAGCTTGCATCGGCTTTCTGACTTTTTGAGCCTGGTACATTACATTATAATAGATACCAACGAAAAGTAAAAGCAGGAATATATAGAATCGGCTGTGAAATCCATAGAAATTATTATGTAATTAAAAAAACGGACAACGCCTGTCATTCCGGCATTGTCCGTTTTTTTTATTATGAAGTATTATTTTGAGTCATTACAAAATGAAATACAGACAGATACACTTTGGTAATCATACAAAATACTTATACTTCTGTAATTAAGTATCCTTTTTCTTCAAGTGTTTTTTCAATCAAATCGAGTGTTTTTTCGGAATCTGCTTCTACTGTATGGTAATGGTAGTTAGATGTGATGTTTTTAAGAGGGCTTGACTTGCCGTTCTTAATATCATCAATAAACGCTTTTACTTTTAATCGGGAAGAAATGCCAAGTGGGGCTTCCATATGACCGTATACCCGGTGATTGACCATTACATTTACAACAGTGCCGCCTAAATCCACAATCGAGTAAAGTTCATCTTCTGTCTGGTCATCTGTGTGACTAACTTTAAACACTCTTGTAATTGCATGCGGAGCATTCAAAATGTATCCACGATTAGTAGAGATAATGTCATAACCTGCGGTACGAAGCAGAGCGATATCCTGCACGATTACCTGGCGGCTGACATCATAAAGCTGTGCCAGAGTCTTACCGGAAATTGGTGAAGTGCTGCTTTTTATTGTATTAATTAATTCTTCTCTTCGTTTCGAACCAGTCATTGTGTATCATTTTCCCTTTCATTAATTACAGAGCGTGAAGATTCTTCAGTGAAATATCAAGAACAGGTGCGGAATGAGTCAGTGCACCACTTGATATATAGTCTACTCCAAGAGAAGTCAGGTGGTCAATATTTTCTTTGGTTACGTTACCGGAACATTCTGTTTTGGCACGTCCGTCAATAATACGGATTGCTTCTTTCATTTCTTCCACAGACATATTATCGAGCATAATAATGTCAGCACCCGCTTCTACTGCCTCTTTTACCATGTCGAGGTTTTCAACTTCAACTTCAATCTTACGCACAAAAGGAGCATATTCCTTTGCCATCTGTACAGCCTTTGCCACGCTGCCCGCTGCACCGATATGATTATCTTTTAAAAGAACCCCATCGGAAAGATTGTAGCGGTGATTAAATCCACCACCGGCACGAACAGCATATTTTTCAAAAATACGCATGTTAGGTGTTGTCTTTCTTGTATCTAAAAGCTTTGTCTTTGTTCCTTTTAAAAGAGCAGAGACGGTATGTGTGTAAGTAGCAATTCCACTCATACGCTGAAGATAGTTCAGTGCAACACGTTCGCCGGACAAAAGCACACGAATATCTCCGGTAACTGTTCCCATGAGCTGTCCCTTCTTTACGGCATCCCCATCTTTACAGAGAAATTCTGTCTTTGTGTTCTCATCTAATAATTCAAATACTCTTTTAAATACATCCAGTCCGGCAACAATACCATCCTGCTTACAGATAAGCTGTACTTCACCTTCTACAGCCTCTTTCATAACAGAGTTGGTTGTAACATCCTCGCTGGAAATGTCTTCCTGCAGAGCGAGACGAATCAGTTCGTCTGCCTGAAGTTTCATGGAAATTGTATTCATAGGTAGTTTCCTTTCTATATAAATAATACATAAATTTAATACATAAATTTATACGGCTGCAGATTCACTGAAGTCTACAGGTTTAACGGTCTGTTCTAAACCACATATCTTACGTGCGGCTCTTTTTGCAAAGACAAGACTTTCAAGAAGAGAGTTACTTGCCAGACGATTCGCTCCATGTACACCATTACAACTTGTCTCACCAACAGCATAAAGATGATTCATAGAAGTCTTGCTGTCGCTGTCTACCCAGATACCACCCATAAAATAATGCTGTGCAGGGACAACCGGTATCCACTCTTTTAATACATCATAGCCCTCTTCCATACATCTCTGATAAATGTTAGGGAAATGATTAAGGATTGTCTCTTTATCAATATTCTCCATAGAAAGCCAGACATGATTGGTTCCGTCTTTTTCCATCTGTGCCTTGATTGCTTTCGTAACAACATCACGTGGAAGAAGTTCATTTACAAAACGTTCTCCGTTCTTATTATAGAGAACCGCACCTTCTCCACGTACTGATTCAGAAATTAAAAATCTTCTTCCCGGTTCTTTAGAATAAAGAGTGGTAGGATGAATCTGAACATAGTCAAGATGCTCTAAACGAATTCCATGCTTCTTAGAAATATCTAACGCATCTCCTGTCAGATGAGGGAAGTTTGTAGAGTGCTTATAACATCCACCGATACCACCGCTTGCAAAAATCGTATCCTCGGCACGGATGTGCATGATCTCGCCATCCTTTGTCTTAGCGATAATCCCTGCACAATGTCCATCCTGTACAATGATATCTGTCATGGTCGTATATTCATAAATCGTTACATTCGGAAGCTTTTTCACCTGGGCGAGAAGCTTGCTCGTAATCTCCTGACCTGTAATATCTTCATGAAAAAGAATTCTCGGTCTGGAATGTGCTCCTTCTCTTGTGTAAAGAAGCTTATCACCGTCATGAGCAAAATCAACGCCATAGCCAATCAGGTCATGAATAATCTCCTGAGAGCTGCGAATCATAATATCGACCGATTCTTTACGGTTCTCGTAATGACCTGCCTTCATCGTATCTTCAAAATAGTTGTCATAATCATTCTCATCTGTTAAAACACAGATACCACCCTGTGCGAGAAAAGAATCACTGCTCTCTAAATCTGATTTGGTAATCATAATAATATTTTTATCTTTTGGAAGATTTAACGCAGAAAATGTACCGGCTACACCTGTTCCGACTATTACTACATCTGTCCTAAAATCCATTGCTGTTTCCTCCTGCTTACTACTTTGCAGCCAGCTCAAGCATCTTTTCGAGAGGTTTTTTAGAATTCTCTCTTAACGCATCGCTGACATGCACTTCATTCTCTCCTGTTTTTAATACATGGAGAAGCTTCTCTAAAGTATTCTTCTTCATATTCGGGCAGACTGGAAGTCTGTCCGGATAATAAAATGTCTTATCTGGATTCTGTGTCTTTAACTTATAACCAACACCTTCTTCTGTACATACGATAAATTCCTGGCAGTCACTCTCTGTAACATAATTAATAATACCGGAAGTACTTCCGACATAATCAGCCATTAAGAGAATAGACTCCTGGCATTCTCCATGGGCAACAATCTGTGCATCCGGATGCTGTGCCTTTACATTTGCAACATCTTCCGCCTCAATGCGCTCATGTGTCGGGCAAAATCCGTTATTATAAACAAAATTCTTCTCCGGTACCTGACTGGCAACATAGTGAGCCAGATTACGGTCAGGGATAAAGAAAATATTCTTCTGTGGCAGCTCCTTTACAATCTTAACTGCATTTGCGGAAGTAACACAAACATCAGAATACTCCTTGAGCGCTGCAGTAGAATTGATGTAACATACTACTGCAAGATCATCATATTCCGAACGAACCTTCTTGATCGTCTCGATTTCTGCCATATGCGCCATCGGACAATCCGCATTCATATCCGGCATTAAAACGGTCTTCTCCGGATTTAAAATCTTTGCGCTCTCGCCCATAAAAGAAACACCACAAAAAACGATTGTCTGCTCCTTTAACTTTGTAGCAACCTTGCTCAAATAAAATGAATCTCCTATGTAATCAGCGATCTCCTGCACCTCAGGACGCACATAGTAATGTGCAAGAATCACTGCATCTTTTTCTTCTTTTAACTTCTTTATTTCTTCTACAATTGTCATGAAATACCCTCCTGTAAGGTATGGCCTTTAAAGACCTCCTTCTGATTTTTGCCAAATTTCTGTCCATTATAACACCAAACTTTACATCTGACAAGACACCTGTTAAAAAAGTGTAAAGAAGATTACAACAATGGCAGGGATTCTATATCATATAGAAATTCCCTGCCATTTATGCTGCATACCATATTTATTTTTCCAACATGAATGTTATTTTACAGTAATCGTAAATGTTACTTTTTCTTTATTTGCTGTATTTGTACATGTAACCGTTGTCTTTCCAGGTTTCATCCCAACAAATTCCATTTCATCATCATATATTCCATCATCCATATCTTCGAATGCAAGAACAGAAGAATCTTCTACTGTCCATTTTAACTGACGGTCTTTTACTCCTTTTCCTTTTATTTTCTTAACTTCAAGTTCTAACTCACCATTTACTCTTATACTACGTTTCAGAGAGCCTTTTGCACAAATCGTTTTATTTGGGGAAGATGCTTTTGTTGTTTTTTTAACATTTTTCACTGTAATCTTAAAATTAATTTTTTTATCGGTTTTTGTATTTCGACAAGTAATTTTTGTTGTGCCTGCTTTCAGTGCCTTAAATTTAATATCATCATCATGTCTTTCTTTACCGGCAAATGTTACAATAGAAGAATCTTTAATACTCCAAGTCAGATTTCTATCTTTAACAGACTCTGGCTTATCTACTTCCAATTCAAATATCTTTCCTTTAATAATACTACGTTTCTTTTTTCCCTCTCTTGAAATGTCTTTTTTCTTTGTAGCTGCCTGCACAGTATTAAGATTTCCAATCGCAGGGGTGGCATAACCTGCCGCAAACAAAATAGTAAATAACAATACAACTGCCATACCAGGGAATAAATACCTTCTTTTTCTCATAGTTTTCTCCTTTCATTTTGCATAATTTTTGTAATCTTTTAAGATTTTATTGAATTACTTCCTTTATTTTATATCTTGATTATACTCACAAAAAATGAGAAAATCATTAAAAAGCATATTTAAAAATGACAGATGATCAAGTTAAGAAAGGAGTATAAATCCATGAGGATGCTGATTGTTGAAGATGAAAAAGATTTGTGTAATATTTTAAAAAAACGGTTGCAAAAAGACTACACTATAGATATTTGTATGGATGGTGAAATTGCTAAAGATTTTCTGAATACCTATACTTATGATATTATTTTACTTGATATTATGCTCCCTAAAATAGATGGAATCACTCTTTTAAAATGGCTGCGAAACCAAAAGAACACTACACCTGTTCTTTTGCTGACTGCAAAAAGTTCTGTTGAAGAACGAGTGAATGGATTAGATTCCGGTGCAGACGATTATTTAATCAAACCGTTTGCTTTCGAAGAACTACAGGCCAGACTTCGAGTTTTGCTTCGAAGAAATGTAACTGTAGACCCAAGTGACATTCTTATTTATGAAGATCTGGTAATGGATACGAAAAAGAAAAAGGTCAGCCGTAATGGTAAGGAAATTCCCCTTACTACAAAAGAATATAAATTACTGCAATATATGATGCGCAATCCCGGACACGTTCTTTCTCGTGATCAGCTTGAACAACGAGGCTGGGACAGTACTTTTGAGGGTGGCTCTAATATTATTGATGTCTATATCCGTTATCTCCGAAAAAAAATTGACTCCGATTATGAAAAAAAATTAATTCACACTGTATATGGTAAGGGATATTGTTTAGGAGAGTAAATATGAAAAGTTCAAAACTATCAATAAAATTTCGAATCACCTTTTGGTATACTCTTGTGTTTTCTCTTATTTTGGCTCTCGTATTTTTTTATATTTATTTTCTTTCTAAAAGCTACAGTGTCCATGATCTTCAGGAAGAACTAAAAGATGAAGCCGCTGATATGCTGGAAAATTTATATGACAAATCCAGCAGGAATGATATTTTGTATAATGCAGACTGGACAAAATTCTATGACGATAATGTTTCTATCAGTTTATATGACAAAAACAGTTCTTTTATAAATGGTGTTTTGCCAGAACATTTTCCTGATAAAGTTCCATTTATCAACAATAAGATACGACAGATAAAATCTGATAAAAATATCTGGTTAGTATATGACTATTGTTATGATGAGGCTCCAGAAGGCTGCATATGGATTCGAAGCATCGCTTCTTATGGACATTGGTCAAGAATTCTTTACAATATGCTGTGGATTTTTGCTATTCTTTTTCCTATTACTGTTTTCATCTCCGCTTTCGTCGGTTACCATATATTAAAAAAAGCGTTACAACCAATCTATACTATCAGTGATATGGCAAAAGAGATATCTTCTTCCGTCAATCTTTCAAAACGTATTGAAACATCAAACACTCATGATGAATTTTCTTATTTGTCTGATGCATTTAATTCTATGATTGCTGAACTGGAAAAGTCTTTTGAAAAAGAAAAACAATTCACATCCGATGCAGCACATGAATTAAGAACACCGATTTCAGTAATACAAAGTCATTGTGAATATTGCCTTGATGAACTAAAGCTCACCGATAGTGTTCGGGAGGAAATTGAGATCATTTATAAAAAAACAACCTATATTGGTCAGCTGGTTTCTCAGCTTCTTACTATATCCCGCACAGATAAACATAGTTTTAAGCCTCAAAAAGAAGAAGTAGACCTTACTCTTTTAATAGAATCTGTCATAGAAGAACTTCAACAAAAGGCAGCTTATAAAAATATTTCTCTTTTATTTGAATATATCCCCCAAAATGAATCCTATATTATTCAAGGAGACACGATGCTCCTAATGCGTATGATTTATAATCTTATAGAAAATGCAATCAATTATGGCATCAATGGTGGATGTGTCTGGGTTAATCTTATAAAAAAACAAGAAAACACTGATATTATCATCAAAGATAATGGAATTGGTATCAAAAAAGAACATCTTGATAAAATATGGAATCGTTTTTATCGAGTTGATAAAAGCAGGAGCGCCGGGGAAGGTTTTGGACTTGGACTTTCTATGGTCCGTTTTATTGTAGATATTCACAATGGAAGTATCGTTGTAAAAAGTAAACCTGGATACGGAACTATATTTACTGTATCGTTATAAAGCAATATCCAGATAAGGCTTATGATGATGATGAAACTTCGGTTCCTTATAAATGCAAAAATGAGAGCAGCCACGAACGCTGCTCTCTTTGGAGAAGGTATTCTTGTTACACTAAATGCAACAAAACTTATAATGTATTGGGGGGGGTTACGAGTATTATAATAGCATCTCATTCAACTAAAGTGTGCATAAACATGAAGAAATTTCAAAATTATTTTTATGCATTTTTCGCAATGAAATACTCCCATTTGCCAAAATTAGACCGAATCCTTTGTTCACATATAACAATGGTTTACAAATTCTATTCAAAAACGCCAATTTTGTACTCATAAAAATACAAAAAAATGTCTAGTGCTTAAGCAAACATTCAACGTGTAGCGATTATAGAGCAGCTGGGATATATCGCTCTGTTCGGTTTTCGTCTGTCTATCTATCACCCCAGTATTCCAAAAAAGCACAAAAAAAGATGACCAACGGTCGGTCATCTTTTTGGAGAAGGTATTTTTTGTTACTTATTGGGTGTAGCAAAACTATATAATGTATTGGGGGGGTTACGAGTATTATAATAGCATTGGGTTACCCAAAAGTGTGCATAAAGTTTTAATGAATTGAAAAAAATTTTTGTGCAGATTCGTTCGAATTCTGACGACTTTTGTCATTCTGACTGAAAGACTATAAATTCTCCTCGGCTGCTTTATCATTTTTAAACAATGCTTCAAATTCTTCTCGGCTAATACGCTCTTTTTCAAGAAGTAAGTTCGCACAGGAATGAAGTACATCCATATTTTCTGTGAGGATTCTCTTAGCGTCTGTATAACAGTCATCAACGAGTTTCTTTACTTCTTTATCAATAATGCTTGCAACTTCCTCACTGAAGCTTCTGGAGTGTCCGAGGTCACGTCCTAAGAATACTTCGTCTGTGTTCTCCTCATAGTTAATAAAACCAAGTCTGTCGGACATGCCAAACTTCGTAATCATGCTTCTTGCGGTATCTGTTACCTGCTTGATATCCTGAGAAGCTCCCGTGGTTACATCATCAAAGATTAATTCTTCGGCGATACGCCCACCCATGCCAACTTTGATTTCCTGAATCATACGACCTTTTGTCTCGAATACGTTATCATTCTCTGGTACAGGCATTGTGTAGCCTGCTGCCCCCATACCGGTAGGAATGATAGATACGGTATATACAGGACCTACATCCGGCAGTAAATGGAACAAGATTGCATGACCTGCTTCATGGTAGGCTGTAATCTTACGCTCTAACTCTGGTACAAGACGGCTCTTTTTCTCTGTACCGATTCCAACCTTGATGAAGGACTTCCTAATATCCTCCATACGGATGAATCGTGCATTATTTCTCGCTGCATGAATTGCCGCTTCATTCATAAGATTCTCAAGGTCTGCTCCGGAAAATCCCGGTGTTGTGCGGGCAATCTGGTGTAAATCTACATCTTCTGCAAGTGGTTTGCCTTTTACATGGACTTTAAGGATTTCTTCTCTTCCCTTTACGTCTGGTCTTCCAACTGCTACTTTACGGTCAAAACGGCCCGGTCTTAAAATAGCAGGATCAAGAATATCTACGCGGTTTGTCGCTGCCATCACGATGATTCCTTCATTTACTCCGAAACCGTCCATTTCTACGAGGAGCTGGTTCAAAGTCTGTTCTCTTTCATCGTGGCCGCCGCCAAGTCCGGTACCTCTTCGTCTTGCCACCGCATCAATCTCATCAATGAAAACGATACATGGTGCATTTCTCTTTGCATCTTCAAATAAATCTCTTACACGGGAAGCACCAACACCAACAAACATTTCTACAAAGTCTGAACCGGAAATGCTGAAGAATGGTACGCCTGCCTCGCCAGAAACGGCTTTAGCAAGAAGGGTCTTACCTGTTCCCGGAGGGCCTACTAAAATAACACCTTTCGGGATTCTTGCCCCAACTTCAATGTATTTCTGCGGACTCTTTAAAAAGTCTACGATTTCTTTTAACTCTTCTTTTTCTTCCTGTAATCCGGCAACCTGATCAAAGCGGATATTCTGAGATTCCGGATCCTGCATCTTTGCACGGCTCTTTCCAAAATTCATCATTTTGTTTCCACCGCCGCCTCCACCGGAAGCACGACTCATCATGCCAAACATGAACATCATAATTACGCCAATGACAATCCATGGCAAAATCATAGAAATCCAGCCTGTATCCGATGACTTCACATCATCTACCTGACAAGTTACTTTATATTGCTGTGCTAAATCAATGACTTTATTCACATCTGTTACATGCGCTACTTTCTTTTCCCCGTCATTAAGCTTTACAATTGCAGAACCAGTAGGCACCTGCGCATTCTGCACTACCTCTATTGACTTTACTTTATTCTTTGCAATATCGGACTCGAGTTTTTCGTAAGAATACGAACCACTGCCGCTTCCCGACATCAGATTCTTCTCAGCAAAATAATTGCCAAACATATATACCGCCAGGAACACTACCAGTAAAATGGCAGTATTTCTCATATTTCTATTCAACATTGTCTCCTTTCTCTTCCCCGGAAGCCTGCTCTGCTCCCTCTTCAGCATCTTCTGCTGTCTCTGGCTCTACAACTCCGATAAATGGAAGATTTCTATATTTTTGTGCATAGTCAAGTCCGTATCCAATAACGAACTCATCTGGAATATCAAATCCAAGATAATCAATCTGAACTTCTACTTCACGACGGTCTGGTTTATTTAAAAGGGCACACAGACGAATACTCTTTGGATTTCTCTGTTTTAATACAGGGATAAGGTAGTGAAGTGTTCTTCCGGAGTCAATAATATCCTCTACGATAATTACTTCCTTATTCTCCATCGTCTCATCCAAATCCTTTTTAATACGAACGATTCCTGAACTCTCTGTCGCATCCCCATAACTAGATACCTGCATAAAGTCCAGAGAAACCGGGATTGTAATTCTTTTTGCTAATTCACAGGCAAAAAATACGCCGCCCTTTAAAATACAAATAAGGTGGACTTCCTTTCCTGCATAATCTTTGCTAATCTGTTCACCGATTTCTTTAATCTTTGCATCTACAGTTTCTTCTGGAATTAAAACATTAATCTTATCTGCCATTTCCGTGTCCTCCATTATCTAACTTTCTTCTTTTTCCTGCACCGATACTCTAAGCACCCGCTTTGTCTCGCTGCTTACCTTGTAAAACTCGCTGATGCGTCCTCCGATTATCCACATGATATGAGAACCATCTGCCAGTAGAAGCTGTCTGTCTCTGTCCGAAGCAGGAATTTTCGTATCAATAAAATAGCGTCCCAGTGATTTACGTCGGCCTTCTTTATCCATAATAAAATAATCGCCGGCATTTCTGGTTCTTAAACAGGGTTTACATTTCATTTTATCATAATCAAAGTATTTCACACAATCCCTTTTTGCAACTTTCCCGCCATTCCACGGTAAAATACAATATCGAATCTCCAATCCTCTTTCTTCAAAAGAAATGACTTGCTCTTTCTTTTCTTCTTCGCATCGTTTCAGCTGAGATTTTTCTAAAAAAACTGGATGCAATTTGGATTTCTGTGTTGAATCAGAATCTTTCAAACAATCTTTTTCCTTTGTGAGAACAAGTCCGTCCCTCATCCTTTTTGCAATCACTCTATATGGACAGTTCTGCCTTTTTCCACACTTATTTTTCATCAATAACCGTAACTGTTCTACATGCACAAGAGAAATATCTTTTCGATGCCCCGATATTTCAAACAACATCCGGCGAAGTATTTCCTTTTGTTCAAAAAGGCTCATCTGTGAAAATGCCTTCTCTGAGAGAAATAACTCTCCCCTCTCGTTTTCTTCTACTTTTTCTTTATAAATCACATCCATCTTTGGCATAACATAGGATAAAAGTTCCTGCATCTGCATTCCAAGTTCACTAATATGCTCTGCCGCTCTTTTATTTACACTTTCCATTTCCGGCAAAATACGATGTCTTATATAATTTCGGCTATATTCCTCACTTGTATTTGTACTGTCATCTACATAATCCTGCTCAATATTTTTAAGAACATCTATGATTTCTTCCCTGCTCAAACAAAGAAATGGACGGATAATCTTTCCATTGACCGGCAAAATACCCGCCATTCCCTGCGGTCCCGTTCCCCGCAACATCCGAAATAAAATCGTTTCCGCTGCATCATTTTGGTGATGTGCTACCGCAATCTTTTCACAATGATATTCTTTCGCGTATTTTTCAAAACACTCATAACGAGCCATTCTTCCCGCCTCTTCTTCGGAACATTTTTTCTGACGACTTTCTTCTTTTATATTACGATACTCTACATTTAAAGGAATGTGAAAATCCCCGCAAAATCTTCTCACAAATTCCTCATCTCTTTTCGCTTCATCTCCGCGAAGCATATGATTAATATGTACTGCGTATAATTTCAAAGACAGTATTTCCCTTTTCGCAAGAAAATACATGGCAAGGCAAATAGAATCTGCTCCCCCAGAAATTCCAAGTAAAACAGACTCCCCTTCCTGCACCATCTCCCACTTTTTCAAAAAATTGTCCACTCTTTCCCAGCGTTTATCCCACATTCCTGTGTCCTTTCTCCCAGACAGACGCTACCAGCACTGTCCTGTCATCATCATATCCATCTTCTAATACTGGCACAGCCTCTATCAGTTCATTTGCAAAAACCTGTGCATTATTTGTCTTTATCTTCTCAATGAGGCTCTCCATTCGAAAAGAAATCTCCGGCATATTTTCAAATTCCAGCATTCCATCTGACACCATAATTACCATATCTCCATCATATAGCTTTTTATATTTTAAGTCAAATCGCTGATTAATACGACATCCCGGTGGAAGTGCCGCTGGAACAATCCTTTCCACAGAATTTTTATGTCGGATAAATGTAGCCATTCCTCCTGCTTTTAAGAGCTTTAACATCCCTGTCTTCAAAGAAATTACTGCTGCATCTATTGTAGAAAAGGCTCCTCTGTCCTGAAAAAGTAGGGCGTCCTGTATCATCTCAAGTGCAAATTCTTCAGAAATCCCTGCCTCAAGCAAATCCTCTAACGTCTCAATGAGACGTCTGCTGTCCTCGTATGCCTTCTGCCCTGTTCCCATTCCATCCGAAAGAATCATAACCGCCCTTTTTCTTCCAAAATCTGTAAAAGAAAAGGTGTCCCCACAGACATCTTCTCCCCTTTTATTACAACATTTTTGTCCAAAAATTGTATAAAAACTATTTTCTTCTATAAATGTCAGTCGGTTTTCTCCCGGACGAAGCCAACTCATCTGCGTATTCTTGTAAAATGCCTTTCCATAATATTTTTCCAGACATTTCTCTACAAGTTCTGTCTTTTTTGCTCTAAATACTGGACAAACCAATACCGTTATCTGTAACAGCCCACTAGAATCAATGTATTCTCTCCCATTTTTCAATCGAAGCCCATTCTTAAAAAAAATATTTGTCAACGCAATTTTCTTACGCCCTTTTAATGGTATTCCCGTTTGTATATGTGTTCTACATTCTCGCAGGAAAAGCCGCTGCTCATCCATCTGCCTGCACATAATCTGCTTTATCTCACTATAACGTTTTTCCCAATAAAGATTTTGATAAATAAGCCTGTATAACCATGATATTTCTTCCATAAAAGGCTGAAAAAAAACACAATTTTTACGAAACTCTTTTGAAGCCATACGCCCATCAACAACAGAGCATTGATACGCCTGCTCTAATATCGAAGCGATTTCTTCTATTGTCTCCTTCTGTTTTTTCCCATAACACTCTCTATACTTCGGGCATTTCCGGCAAACATCCTGTGAAAGAGACTGATATAAAAATTCCATATCATTTCGCTGTTCTTTCTTCTCGTCCGTTTTCATTAATCCAATAATCCCAGAAAGTCCCTCTTCAAAAAGAAGCAGGCGCTGTATGGCATCCTGCTCTATATAGTTTCTATGATACATATCCTTCCCTCCACACACAATCTCAGAATCATTATAATAAATTCTTCAGAGCAAATATGTCGAAAGGGGGAAGGGGAAGTTTAAAGAAAAAAACAGAAAAATCTTATAATTGTAATTACGACCTCAGAATACGTGACAACTATAAATAAGTATTCACTATGCAACAACAAAAGTCATATTTATAATTATAAAATTTTTCTGTTTTGTCTATCTGATAAAATAAAAAAAGGCTTATCCAAGCCTTTTCATATTAGTAGCGGGAACTGGATTTGAACCAGCGACACCGCGGGTATGAACCGCGTGCTCTAGCCAACTGAGCTATCCCGCCGCACTCAACGAATAATATTTTATCATGTATTTTAAGACATGTCAAGTATTTTTGAAATCTTTTTCAATTCAAAAATATTTTTCTGGTGCTATCCACATGCTTACATAATTTCAGAAGTTTCATTATCAGTTTGATGCCTGCGTTGTCTTTGTTACATCTGTCTTCTCACTCTCTGTATCTTCCTCATCTTTTGCCTGCTGCAAAGAAATTTCTCCCTCTTTAATCATTCCGAGGCGCTCCCTGGCAATCCGTTCCTTAGACTCGTCCGTATTCAGATTGTTCTTTTCCTTCTCAAGCTCTTTATTCGTCTGTTCAATATTCTTAACGTCTGTTTTCAATTCATCAATTGTCTTCTGATACTTTGCTGTTTTTTTCTCTACTCCCTGATATCCCGTCCAGAACGCACCTAAAATGACAACTGTACAAACTATGATTATTGCAGACTTTTTCGTGAAAAACTTCTTTTTAAACTGCCTGTTAAATTGTTTGCTGTTTTTTTGTTTTTTCTTTTTCATTATGATACCTGCCCCTGACTATTTGTGTTTCCTTATTATTTTAATAGTTCTTCTCATATTTTTCAACATTTTACCTACATTTTTCATAATTAGTTTTACCGGAAAAAATACGATATTTCCTATCTTTTTCATTATCTTGCTAAAAATATTTACAAACACATATATTATCCGTCCTATCCATTTGCTGCAGATAAAAAAATAAAATAAAATACCACATTCCAGTCCCATAAGGCAGTAGAAACGAACAATTCCCTGATTATATACCTGAAACAGAATAAATATTCCCAGAGAGGCAGTAACGCAAAAAATAATATCTTCCAAATGAACTATCTTGTCTTTATGTGCAAAGTTTTTACGAAGTGTCCGAAAAAATTCATACCATATCCCAAGTAAAATACCATAAACTACATTGATTAAAAAAAGATGAACCTGAGCCGCAATTATTTCTGCTATCCCTACATTTTTCATTTAGTGAAATAACCTCCGAAACAATCCTCCTTTTTCTCCTCTCATTCCTCCATCATCCGAATAAACCATGCTGTATACCAGCCCTTCCAGCTCAACTTCTCCCTTTTCTACTGTAAGTTTCGTTACATGAAGTTCCTCCCCCTGAATCATAAGCATTCCCTGCTCCGTATCCAATATGATCTCATTTGGATCAAACGAAATAACTTCCTTTACTCCACTGATGATTCCGTTGTTCCTGTTAAAAAGTGAAACCTTATGACCCTTTAAAATCCTCTCTTCCATAAGTTTTTCCCTTATTTTTATTTCTTTCATTATATGTATTGCTAATAAAATATATAACCCCGGAAAAATTAAAGGAAACACCTTGACAAACACTGCCAAAACCGTTATAACTATTGAAGTAAATGCGCTTTTGCGCGATATTTCAACGA
>NZ_CAKRCF010000017.1 GCF_934307085.1 uncultured Anaerobutyricum sp. | reverse complement strand
TATCCATAAAAAATGCCCCCTTTCAGATAAACAGTTTTATTTTTTTCAACTGTCTACCTAAAAGGGAGCATACCAGAAAGTTTTATGAGAAAAAAAATAGTGAGTGTACTTTTATGTGCAGCGATGGCAGTCACAATGTTAGTTGGATGTGGAAGTAAATCAGGTAATGCAGGAAAGAGTACATCTTCAAAGACAGAAGCGACAGCGAATGGCAGTAATTCTTTAGTGATGCCGGTTTCTGCGACAGTAACAAGTTTAAATGGAGATTTAGAGTCCATGGCAGAAGGAGCATTTCAGCTTGCACCATACCAGGATGAGCTTTACTACGTAGATCAGGATGAGACAAGATGGTATTTAGCAGATAGCTGTACTATTTCTGATGACGGACTTACTTATACATTAAAGCTAAAAGATAATTTGAAATGGCACGATGGTGAGAAAATTACTGCAGATGATGTTATTTTTACATTTAATGCAAACTTAAATACGGATAATGGTGCGGGATTTACAAATATTGTTTTTGTCGGAGATAAGGAAGTAAAGGCAGAGAAAGTTGATGATCTGACCGTGAAGTTCACACTTCCAGAAGTATCTGCGTCTTATTATGAACTTCTTGGTAATCTGATTTTGATTCCAGAACACGCATTTGGCGGGGATGTACATATTAAGTCTGCGAAGGCAAATCTTACAGATATCGGTTCTGGTCCATATAAGTTAAAAGAGTTCAAAGATGGAGAATCTTTAGTTTTTGAGAAATTTGATGATTATTATGGAGACGAGCCGCAGATTGATACGATTACATTTAAGGTGGTTTCTGATGAGAGTGCACAGGAAGTAGAGTTTAATAACGGAGATATTAACTTCTTAAATGTATCTTCTGATGCAGTTGCAACACAGATGGAAAGTACAGAAGGTGTAACCCTTCATAAACTTGCAGAAGGACGTGTAAAATTCCTTGCATGGAATAAATACTGTGCTACATGGGAAAACCGTGATGCAGTAAAGGCTGTATTTATGGCACTTGATCAGGAGAAGATTATTAAAGGTGCTTATGGAGAATCTATGGCAACTGCGGCAAACTCTATTTTTAGTAATCGTAATACATTCTATGATGAGAGTGTAAAGGGATATACACAGGATTTAGAGCAGGCGAAGAAACTGGCAAAAGAGACAGGACTTGCAGGTAAAACCATTACACTTTATTACAACACAGACAGAGGCTATATGGAAGCAACAGCACTTCTTATTCAGGAACAGTTAAAGGAAATTGATGTTGATGTAAAGATTCAGGGTGTTGATGCAAATGGATTTTTTGATGTTGTATTTACAGACAAAGATGATTATGAATTATATCTGAATGAATATGCTGCAATCGGTGATCCAGATAACGTAGTTTCTGGTATGTATGATGGAACCTGGGGTAACAATATCGATACTTCACAGGAGATTCTTGATTTATTTAAAAAGGGAAGAGAGACAACAAATACTGAAGAAAGAGCAAAGATTTATAAGGAATTACAGCAGAAGGCAAATGAGTCTTACTTAATGTACCCTATTGCTTATCCAAACTACTGCTTTGCAACCAGCAGCAATTTAGAGGGAGCGGAAACTTATAATACAACACCGGTATTTGAAGATTACACAAAGCTTTCGTTTAAATAAAATTTCAATTGTAAAAAAATAAAATGAAGTATCGGAGGTAGATTCTGCGTAAGCAGAGTCTATTTCTGCTTATAGAGAGTATAAGGAGATAAAAGTAAATGAAGAATTTTATAGTAAAACGAACAGGGCAGATGCTAATTGTATTTGTCATTGTATCAATATTTTCCTTTTCTATTGTCTATTTTTCTCCGGGAGATCCACTTTATTTATATACTTCGCCAGCAGTATCCTCTTACAAAATGACAGAGGAACAGTTAGATGATATGAGGGAATCTCTGGGATTAACGGGAAATGTAGCACAAAGATATGTTAATTGGGCTGGGAAAATGTTACAGGGAGACTGGGGACTGTCTATCAGTAATCATCAGCCAGTAAAAGAGCAGATTATGGATAAACTTCCGAATACGATTGGTTTGATGGGAGCGGCATTGCTTTTGTCTGTCCTTGTTGCCATCCCGTTAGGACTGCTCGCCGGGTATTATAAAAACCGTTGGGTGGATATGCTCATCAGTGGTATCTCTTATCTTGGAATTTCTCTTCCTGCGTTTTGGTTTGGAATTATACTTATTATTGTATTTTCCATGAATCTTGGTGTGCTGCCAAGTTCTGGAATGCGTACGATAGGTGTGGATTCTGCATGGGATGTAATTCAACATGGCATATTGCCGACAGTTGTACTCAGTGTGAATAATATTGCAGTATTTATCCGATATATCCGAGCAAATACAATTGAGCAGATGGAAGAAGAATATGTCATCACTGCGGTTTCAAAAGGGGTACCACAGTTTCAGGTAGTGAAGAATCATGTATTAAAAAATTGTCTGCTTCCAATTATTACTATGGTGGGAATGAACTTTGGAACATTAATTACCGGTTCATTTATTGTAGAATCTGTCTTTGGGTGGCCGGGACTTGGCACTCTTTGCATGAATGCGGTTAATAGCAGGGATTATACGATGATTATGGGGATTACAATGCTTTCCTGCACTGTTTTACTGATTGGAAACTTCATGGCAGATATTTTATATGGACTGGCAGACCCAAGAATCAAACAGACAAAGGAGAGCCAAAATGGATAGAAAAACAATGAAAAAAATCTTCTTTTCCAACAAGATGGCAGTGATTTGTATGGTAATATTACTATTAATTATCGTTATGTCATTACTTGCACCATTGTCACCTTATGATCCGGATGCATCTAATGTGGTAGATAGACTGCAGGGAATTAGCACTGCACATATTTTAGGAACAGATGATATCGGGCGGGATACGTTTACAAGAACTTTATATGGCGGAAGAATTTCCTTACTCATTGGCTGTGCCGCCATGTGTGTTTCTACGATTTTCGGAACTTTTATCGGAACGTTTAGTGGTTATTTTGGTGGAATTGCTGATGTGATATGTATGAGAATTGTTGATGTGTTTATGTCCGTTCCAAGTCTTTTATTTATTATTGTTGTATATGCTTTTCTTCCGAGAAACCTTGTAACTTTAGTGGTAATGCTTGCCTTTTTTTCGTGGTCAAAGGTAGCCAGAGTAGTTCGTGCACAGACATTAACCTTAAAAGAAAGAGATTTTGTACTTGCGGCGAAGGCACTGGGAGTCAGCCAGGGAAAAATCATATGGAAACATATTATACCGAATCTTATGCCGCAGATTATCGTATCAGCAAGTTTGAGTATCGCTAATGCAATATTGGATGAATCGGCACTGAGCTTTTTAGGCTATGGGGTTCAGCTTCCGATGGCATCATGGGGAAGTATGCTGCAGACCGCACAAAAATTTATTTTACATAATCCGGTTATGGCAGTCGCACCTGGTACAATGATTTTACTTACAGTCTTATGTTTCAATGTACTTGGTGACATATTGCAGCAGATTTTAAATCCAAAGTTAGTGAGGTAGGAAAGACAAAATGGATACATTATTAGGAGTAAAAAATCTTTCGGTCTCTTTTCAGACAGTTTTGGGTGAAGTAAAAGCAGTAAGAGAGATTTCTTTTGAAATAAAAGAAGGAAGTGTCACGGCGATTGTCGGAGAATCTGGCTGCGGAAAGTCTGTTACGGCAAAATCCATTATGGGCTTAATTAAAAAGCCAGGAAAAGTGAGTGATGACAGTAAGATTTTATTTCAGGGAGAAAATATTCAAAATTATTCTAAAAAAGAATGGGAAAATTACAGAGGACAGAAATGTTCCATCTGTTTTCAGGATGCACTGACTGCCTTAAATCCGACAATGGCAGTTGGAAAGCAGATTATGGAAAAAATTCGTGTACATAAAAAAATAAGTAAAAAAGAAGCCTGGGGTGAAGCGGTAGAAATGCTTGCGAAAGTGGGTATTCCCAATCCAGAGGTCCGTATGCGGCAGTATCCGCATGAATTTTCTGGTGGAATGCGGCAAAGAGTAATGATTGCTATAGCAATGACATTAAATCCACCGCTTGTTATAGCAGATGAACCAACTACAGCTTTAGATGTAACGGTACAGGCAGATATTTTGGATATGATGAAACAGATGCAAAAAGAATATAATACAAGTATTTTGTTAATTACACATGATTTGGGAATTGTTGCCAATTTTGCAACCAATATTATTGTGATGTATGCAGGGAAAATTATAGAGACTGGAAGTGCAGAGGATATATTTTATCATCCGGTACATCCATATACCAGAGCTTTACTTGCGGCAGTGCCAAGATTGGACTGTAATGATGCAAAGCTTACTACGATAGAGGGGACACCCCCTAATATGATTCAGCTGCCATCAGGCTGTCCTTTTGAAGAAAGATGTGCGTATCGAAAGGAAATCTGTAAAGAAAAATTTCCAGAGGAAACGGAAATAACACAGAATCATATCGTATCCTGCCATCTTTGCAGGAAAGGAGATTGAAATGCAAAACGAAGAATATTTATTAGAGGTACGGAATTTAAAAAAATACTTCAAAATAGGAAAAAATACATTAAAAGCAGTAGATGATGTTTCCTTTTTTATAAAAAAAGGGGAGACGGTTGGTGTTGTAGGAGAGAGTGGCTGTGGAAAGACAACTTGCGGCAGAACAATTTTGGGGCTTTATGATAAAACAGATGGAACAGTATTATACCGTGGAAAAGATGTGCACCAGTTAAAAGGACGGGAAAGAAAAAAATTTACAAAACAGGCTCAGATTATTTTTCAAGATCCGTACGCCTCATTAGATACGAAAATGAAAGTTCAGGAAATTATTGCAGAGGGAATCCGTGCACATGGACTTTTAAAAAATGAAGGAGAAATTCGTAAAAAAGTAGCAGACCTGTTAGTCACAGTTGGTTTAAACGAAGGATATGCACAGAGATATGTGCACGAATTTTCTGGTGGACAAAGACAGAGAATTGGTATTGCAAGAGCATTAGCAGTCGAGCCTGAATTCATCGTATGCGATGAACCTATCTCTGCACTTGATGTATCTATACAGGCACAGGTTATTAATTTGCTGGATAAATTACAAAAGGAAAAAGGATTGACCTATTTGTTTATTGCACATGATCTTTCTATGGTAAAATATATTTCAGACAGGGTAATGGTCATGTATTTAGGAAAAATAATGGAAATTACAGAAGCAGATCGTTTATATGAAGATCCAGCCCATCCATACACAAAAGCACTTCTGTCTGCAATCCCAATTCCAGATCCTAAAGTGGAAGCAAAAAAAAAGAGGATAAAAATGACAGGACAGCTTCCAAATCCAATAAATCCACCTTTGGGGTGCCGCTTTGCAAATCGCTGTCCATATGCAGAAGAACGATGTCATGGAGAAGAACCCAGATTAAAATTAATTGCCCCTAATCACTATACTGCATGTCATAAATGCTTAAATATAGTTAAAAATTGTTAGGAAAAAACATTTTGTATAGAAAATTATTTCATTATATGCTATCATGGATATGATTGTAAAAAAAAGTAATTATATGAAAAGCATAAAAGGAAAATTTATAATAAAAAAGATAGATAAGTGAATATAATATAAATATTATTCAGACATTATGCAGGAGCTATTTTACTAGCTTTTTGGTAGATGTTTAAATAATTCGAAGAATGGGGTAATTGAAATGGAAGCATTTAGTATAAGCTATGTATATACAGTTATTTTTATGATGTTGATTAGTAATATTCTGGTATATGTACTTAGTCAGACACCAGGATTTGGAAAGTCAGAACGTTGGATTCTCCGCTTGCTTATGGTGGTGTGTATCTGTGATTTATCAGATGCTTTAGAGATGGCATTGAGACACAGTGCAAGTGAAAAGGTGTTATTTATATTAGATGTGGTATTCTTTTTTTCCGTGGCATTTATCTCTCTTTTTTTACTTTGTTATAGTGAGAATATGTATGGTTCAGAAGTGTTTAAAAATCGCCTTCTACTGATTTTGATACATGTACCGATTGATATATTGTGTGTATTATTGATCTTTTCCTATTGGACAGGATGGATTTACAGATTTCCGCAGATTCTGATTTTGAGCAATATTTATAATGTTGTTTCTATAGCACTTAGTATATGGAGACTTGGCAAAGAGAGAGATGAAGAGAAAAGGAAGCTTTTATGGCAGTCGATTCTTTATATTACCCCATTTTTTATTGGGATTTTCCTGCAATGTTTTATTAATACACTCCCATGGGCAACATCCGCATTAACGATAACGATTCTTTTGATTTTCATTAATAATCAGGAACGTCTTTTACGTAAAAAAACACAGGATGCGGAGGCTGCGGTTCGTGCCAAGTCAGAATTTTTGTCACATATGTCGCACGATATCCGAACACCAATTAACGGAATTATGGGAATGTTAGATATTGCACAGGCACATCTGGAGAATCCGGAGAAGATGGATTCCTGCCTTTCTAAGATGCGTGGAGCAGCAGATCAGTTGTTATCTCTTATTAATGATGTTTTAGATATGTCCAAAATTGAGACCGGAAGTATCCTGCTTGTGGAAGAACCATTTGACATGATGCGGCTGTTGAATGGAACATTGGCGATTCAGGAAATCATCGCGTCGGAAAAGGGCCTTACGATAGAACAGAATATAGAAGGCAATATAGAGCACCCATATGTTTGTGGAAGTCCGAACTATGTCAGATCTATTCTTGTAAATATTGTGAGTAATGCGATTAAATATACGAATCCAGGCGGTCAGATTTTTGTTTCTGCGAGAGAAATATCTTGTGACGATGAATATGTAGAGTATGAATTTATAATTTCTGATACAGGAATTGGTATGAGTGAGGAATTTGCAGAACATATTTTTGAACCGTTTACACAGGAACATGCGGAAAACCGTTCTAGTTATCGGGGGACAGGGCTTGGTATGTCCATTGTTAAAAACCTTATCAATAAGATGAAGGGGACGATTACTCTTCAGACAATGCAGGGAAAAGGAACTACTTTTACAATTACGCTTCCAGTGAAACTTGATACCGTTTGTTTAGAAGAAACAGATGAGGAAGAAACATCAATAGAAGGAATGAAAATATTGCTTGTGGAAGATAATGAACTGAATCTTGAAGTAGCACAGTATATTCTTGTGGATGCAGGAGCAGAGATTGTTGTTGCCAGAGATGGCTTGGAATCTATCGAGCTTTTTGAACAGTCAGAAAGCAACAGTTTTGATGCAATTTTAATGGATGTCATGATGCCGGTTATGGACGGACTTACAGCTACAAAAAAAATTCGAAAATTAAAGAGAAAAGATGCAAAAACTGTTCCGATTATCGCAATGACAGCGAATGTATTTAACGAGGATATTATCGCTGCAAAAGAAGCGGGAATGAATGAACATATTGCAAAACCACTTGACTTTGATAAGCTGATACATACCCTCGCAAAAAACTTTTCAAGAGCAGAGAAAAATTAATAACCTAATTCTTCTCCGATCATAATTACATGGATTCTGTCAGGATAGCGAGACATTCTTGTAGTAACGAAAAGATCACAGATAGAAGAGGTAGACATACACTCTCCACAAACTCCGGTCTTACTACATGGATTTGAGAGCCCAAGACGTACACAGTTCGGTGGGCAGGCATCCTGGCGGATTCGCGCATAAGCAGCCTCTACAGATGGAGTAAGCTTATTCATACCAGTGATAATTATAACGTGTTTTGGGCCGTAGCAAAGTGCACTGACGCGATTTCCATTTCCATCAATATTAACAAGCTGTCCATCAGTAGTGAATGCATTCGTACTCATAAGATAGTAATCAGACAGAATCGCCTTTGCGTGGAGCTGTCTTTTTTCATCTTCATCTTTAGCGATGGTTCGGTCAATAAAAGTATAGTCTTGTGGATGCTGCTTTATGTAATCAAGCAGACCGACTTCTCCTAAAGTTGCAGATCCTCCACTTGCAATAACGGATCCTTTTTTTATAAGTTCTAATGCCTTTGTCAGGGCATCTTCTTTCGTAGGGCAGTAGTATGCATTAAAATGTCTGCGTTCCATCTGTTTTATGATGTGTTTAGACTGTATTTCCCATGCTTCCTGTTTTGGTGTCATAAATAATTCCTCCTGTCTTAATGTGAGATGATATAAAAAGTATATCATTTTTTTGAAAATGGGAAAAGAGGATAATTTCCACAGGTTCACAGAATAAAAAAATTATGATATAGTAATTTGCGTTATATTTCAGAGTGATGCAGAGAAAAGTAATTTCTTTGCTGTCTCATTTATATGTGGATCTCCTGCAAATTGCAATGAATATCTAGCTGAAAGCATTTTTCAAACATAATCCAGATGATTTATGAAGAGATTTACAAAGAAATGTTAAAAATACATCCAGAAAGAGGGGAATTCAATGAAAAAGTTAATTATAGCGGAAAAACCGTCTGTGGCAAAAAACATTGCAGATGCCACCGCTTCTTCCCGGCGAAATGGATATTTTGAAGGGCAGTATTATATAATTACATGGGCGTTTGGCCATCTTTTACAGCTTTATGATGCAAGAGATTATGATCCAGAGATGAGAAGCTGGAAGATTGAGAAATTTCCCTATATTCCAGAGAAATTTTTATACAAAATAAAGTCAGATGGAAAGAATAAAGATAAGCCAGATAGTGGTGTTGTTCAGCAGATGAATATTATAAAAACACTTATGGAAAGAGAGGATGTAGAGGGAATTATTTCTGCAACAGATGATGACAGAGAAGGGCAGATTATCGCAGATGAGATTATTAATTACATTTCTCCTCAAAAGCCGGTAGAGCGAATTTTATTAAATGAATGGACTGCAGAAGAGGTGAACAGAGGACTTCAAAATTTAAAACCAAATGAAGAGATGAAGTCTTTGCAGGATGCAGGATTTGGCAGACAGATTGCGGATTGGCTTATTGGAATTAATCTTACTTCTGTTGCTACATTAAAATATCGAAATAAACAAAATATTCGCCTGCTAAATGTCGGGCGAGTATTAATGCCGACACTTAAGATTATCTATGACCGAGACAAAGAAATCGCAGATTTTAAAGTAACAAAGTATTATAAGTTAAAAGGAATTTTTCAGACAGAAGAGAAAAAGAAGTTTGACAGTATTTATTATATAAAGGCAGGGGAGAAGTTTGATAACCCTGAAGAATTAAAAGAAATTCAGGAAAAGATTAAAGGAAAAAGTGGAGAGGTTGTCTCTAAAAAGATTAGTAATAAAAAAGAATATCCGCCTTATCTTTTTAATTTGTCAGGCCTGCAGGGATATATTACTTCAAAGTATAAAGGATGGACATCAGATAGAGTATTAAAGACAGCACAGCAATTATATGAGAAGAAGTTTATTACCTACCCAAGAACGGCAAGTGTTGTTCTTGATGAAAGTTTAAAAGAAAAAACGGCAAAAGTGTTGAAGATACATAAAAAGAATTGTCCTTACGAACAAATGATACAGTTTAAAAGTACAAAGCGTATTTTTGACAGCAAAAAAGTAGAAAGTCATTCTGCAATTATTCCAACATATATGCAGCCGGGCAGTTTGAATGAATCTGAACAGATTGTATATGAGGCAGTAAAGAATCGGTTTCTGGCACAGTTTATGCCAATTGCAGTTGCGGAAGATACGGTACTTCATATAAAGATGCAGGAGACAGATATTCCAGGAGAGTTTGTTGCAAAAGGTAAAGTACAGCTTGAACTAGGATGGAAATTGATAGAAGGAATTGATGCAAAGGAGACAATTCTTCCACCTGTAAAAAAGGAGGATATTCTTCCTCTGATAAAATCAGAAATTAATGAAGTAGAACGTAAACCACCTAAGCCACATACGGAAAAAACCCTTCTTAAGGTTATGGAAACTTGTGGAAAGAAATACGAAGAAAAAGAAGAAGAACAGATGATGATGGCGATTTTAAGTGGATTTAGTATCGGAACGCCGGCGACTCGAGCGGAGACAATTAAAAAGTTAAAAGATGCGGGATATATCAAAGCAAAAGGAAAAAGTTTAAGCTGCACAGATTTAGGAAAGATGCTAGTAGAAACATTTCCAGCGAGAGAGCTTTTTGATTTGGAGTATACAGGTCGGCTTGAAAAGACATTATCAGATATTGAGAGGAAGAAGTTTACAAAAAAAGATTTTCTTTCAATGATAGAACAGTTTGTTATAGAGTCTGTCGATAAAATAAAAAATGATAAAGTCTTTGGAGGACCTGTGACCTTAGAACCTCTTCACACAGAACCTGCAGGAATCTGTCCAGAATGTGGTGCACCCGTTGTAGAGACCGCACGTGCTTTTGGCTGTTCTGCGTGGAAAAAGGGATGTAAATTTGCCATATGGAAGGATGACAGATTTATTACTTCGCTTGGGAAAAAAGTATCTTATGAGATGGTGAAGATTTTATTAGAGCATGGTAAAGTAGGATTTAGGGGATGTGTAAGTAAGCGTGGCAATAAATTCTCTGCATATTTTTACTATGAGAAAGATGAAAAAACCCACCGATATAACTGGAGACTGGAGTTTATAGATACGAATCCACCAGTATAAATCTGTAGAGAGGCTGTTATTTTAAGAATAAGACTTTAATAGCAAAGTACAATATGCGTAAATTCATGCCCAAAATTCTATTTATACACTTTGTTTTTTTGTGTGGGATTGATTTGAGGTTTCGCATTTGTTATTATGTAACTATTCAGAGTTATATTAAGATAGATGAAAATAGTTTGGGTTATTATGAGCAAATAATAATAAAATATATATCAAAATGTATATCTAATATATCTATAGAAAGGAGAGGCTTATTATAGCCGGAAAAGAAAATGAAACGATTAGAGAATAAGGTATTATTTCAGGATTTTAACAGAACGATTGCAACAGTATTGTTTGAGGAGAATACTTATCCATGGGAGATTCTTCCTAAGATTCATGATTTTATTATGGAAATAGGAATACTTCTTTCTAATGATGAATATGAGGAAGTAAAAGAACATGTATGGATAGCGAAGTCTGCAACAGTTGCACCAACAGCATATATTAATGGGCCAGCAATTATTGGACCAGAGGCAGAAGTACGCCACTGTGCATTTATCAGAGGAAATGCTATTGTAGGTAAGGGAGCAGTCGTTGGTAATTCCACCGAACTTAAAAATGTTATTTTATTTGATAAAGTGCAGGTTCCTCATTATAATTATGTAGGAGATTCTATTCTTGGATATAAGTCTCATATGGGGGCGGGCTCAATCACTTCTAATGTGAAGTCTGATAAAAAGTTAGTAGAGATTCATTTAGAAGATAAAAAGATTGAAACCCATATGAAGAAGATTGGAGCCATTTTGGGAGATTATGTAGAAGTAGGCTGTGGTTCTGTCTTAAATCCGGGAACGATTATCGGAAGACGAAGCAATATTTATCCATTATCCAGTGTAAGAGGATATGTTGCAGACCATTCTATCTATAAGAATAAAAACGAAGTAGTACAGAAAGAAGAGTATTAGAAAAAATTATGAAAACGGGGAAAAAAAATATAGGCATCGCTCTCATAATAAGTCTGGTAGTTGCACTTTCTCTTACCGGTTGTAAACCTTCTAAGAAAAAAGTATTATCTTCTAGCTATTATAAAGAGTTAAAAAAGGAAAATAAAAAGCTTAAAAAAGAAAATAAATCTTTGAAGTCTAAAGTAGATGCAGAGAATGACATGACAGAAGATGAGCAAAGAGCAAGCGATTATCTTGAAAAAATATCCAGAGATCATCTTGTAAAGCTTGAAGTTGGCTATGCTGATAATATGGATGGAAGTGACTTCGTAGAGGAAGAAGCTGTTTTTTCTCTGGCAACATCTATTGCAGCAAGGGCAGATAAAACAACAAAGTACACACCAGATGAAGTAAAGGATAAATATGGTCCGGGATATGAATATATTCTTTATGATGAAGATAATGCAATATATGAAATAATGGTATATGGCGGTGATTACATTATATTTACTGATTTGCCAAATAATGTATATTATGCTTATAATGCCTCTGCAATCGGAGATGCGTTTTTACACTATAAAAATGGATATCCAAATTCAAGATTATTCCACCGGCTCGCAGATACACCTCTGATCATAAATGATAAAGGCAGATGTTATGAGAATGAAGTGGCATCTTCTGTTGCGACTTATATTGATCAGATGAGTAAGAAAAAGTCCAATGAGGCTCGTGCAAAGAAAAAATGGGGTAAAAAAGCTACTAAACAACTAAAAAAAGGAAGGACGTATACATTTTATCATCACGGAAATACAATGAAGCTCGTTGTATATGATGAGTATTTTACTATTACTAATATGAATGGAAAGACACAGTGGTATCATGCAGAAAAAGAGGCCATTGTAAAGCTGAAGGACATCTTTAAGGAAGCCAGACAGAAGCAAAAAGCAGAACAGGCAGCACAAAAAGTAAAAGAAACATCTGGGGATACTTCATCGAATCAGTCAGACAGCACTTCCGAATCTGATGCTTCAAATAGTCATCGAAGTGAAATGGAAAGTGAAGGAACAAATGAATAGAATATAAGAAAAGATGTATAATCTTACGTAAGAATTACTAGAGCATATTTGAAAAAACTGCAGAAAGCATTTTATATGTTTCAGGTAAGAAATTTACAATTTCTGACATATCCAACAACTGCAAAATCATAAAAATGCAGCTTTTTTACGAAATTTTGCATGAATTGTGAAAGTTATATCAAAATTTCTGTCGAAAATTTAAAAAAAGTATAGACGAAAAGCAATTTTTGTGAGAAAATAATAAACTGTGAAGACAAACAAAAGTCTTGACTTAGGGATTACTTACGGAATGTAAGTTATTTTAGAAAAAATCAATTTATACCGAAAGGAGTAATAACATGATTATCTCACAAGAAGTACAGAACATGTGCCCAGTGGCTCAGGGCGTACATCACGGAGCAGCTCCGATTCCAGAAGAAGCAAAATGGGTAAAAGCAAAAGAGGTTAAAGATATCTCTGGTTTTACACATGGTGTTGGCTGGTGTGCTCCACAGCAGGGTGCCTGCAAATTAACCTTAAACGTAAAAGAAGGTGTAATTCAGGAGGCATTAGTTGAGACAATCGGATGTTCCGGTATGACACATTCTGCAGCTATGGCTTCAGAAATCCTTCCAGGCCTGACTGTTATGGAAGCATTAAATACTGACCTTGTATGTGATGCTATCAATACAGCTATGCGTGAACTCTTCTTACAGATTGTTTATGGACGTTCCCAGTCTGCATTCTCTGAAGACGGACTTCAGATTGGTGCTGGACTTGAAGACCTTGGTAAAGGACTTCGTTCCCAGGTAGGTACAATGTACGGAACTCTTCAGAAAGGACCTCGTTACCTTGAGATGGCAGAAGGCTATGTAACAGGAATCGCTCTGGACGAAGACGACTTAATTATCGGTTACCAGTTTGTAAATCTTGGAAAAATGACAGATTTCATCAAAAAAGGTGATGATCCTAACACAGCATGGGAAAAAGCAGCAGGTCAGTATGGCCGTGTAGCTGATGCAGCTAAGATTATCGACCCTAGAACAGACAAGGTAATTGACTAATTAAGGAGGTAGAGAAGAATGGCTTTATTTGAATCATATGAAAGAAGAATTGATAAAATTAATTCCGTATTAAGCAGCTATGGAATCGCTTCCTTAGAAGAAGCAGAAAAAATCACAAAAGATGCAGGCCTTGACGTATATGGCATGGTAAAAGGCATTCAGCCTATCTGCTTTGAAAATGCTTGCTGGGCATACACAGTAGGTGCAGCAATTGCAATCAAAAAAGGTGCTAGAAAAGCTTCTGAAGCAGCAGCAGCAATCGGTGAAGGACTTCAGGCTTTCTGTATCCCTGGTTCTGTAGCAGAGAACAGAAAAGTAGGTCTTGGACATGGTAACCTTGGAAAAATGCTTCTTGAAGAAGACACAGAATGTTTTGCTTTCTTAGCAGGACATGAGTCTTTTGCAGCAGCAGAAGGTGCTATCGGTATCGCAGAAAAGGCTAACAAAGTTCGTCAGAAACCTTTACGTGTTATCTTAAACGGTCTTGGAAAAGACGCAGCACAGATTATCTCCCGTATCAACGGATTCACATTTGTTGAGACAGAATACGATCCATATACAAACACTGTAAAAGAAGTATTCCGTAAATCTTACTCTGATGGATTACGTGCAAAAGTTAACTGTTACGGTGCAAACGACGTTTGTGAAGGTGTTGCAATCATGTGGAAAGAAAACGTTGATGTTTCTATCACAGGTAACTCCACAAACCCAACTCGTTTCCAGCATCCAGTAGCAGGAACATACAAGAAAGAAAGATTAGAAGCAGGAAAGAAATACTTCTCTGTAGCTTCCGGTGGTGGTACAGGACGTACACTTCACCCAGATAACATGGCAGCAGGTCCAGCTTCCTACGGTATGACAGATACAATGGGACGTATGCACTCTGATGCACAGTTCGCAGGATCTTCTTCCGTACCAGCTCACGTTGAGATGATGGGACTTATCGGAATGGGTAATAACCCTATGGTAGGTGCTACTGTAGCCGTAGCTGTAAGCGTAGAAGAGGCTGCTAAGGCAGGTAGATTCTAATAAAAAACTCCCTATTTATGCGGGTTTTGGGACTTCCATTTTATGTGGAAGTCCCTTTTTTATTTTCTAAATATTATTCTTAAAAAGAAAAATCTTACAGCGGATGTTGTCAAGTCTACGAGAAGTCTACACAGCTTCGTAATGTAGACTTTTAACACCATCGAAGTCTACAAGCGCCTGTTTAAGCCATATTGATGCTTTTTGTTTATTATTTTTACATACTATTATGTGTTAATGGATAAAACGAAAGGAAGGATTAATATGAGTGACTTAATACTTAGACCAAGAATGTTAAAATCAGGAAAATGGTGTACGAATATGCTTTTGAAATTGCCAGAATTGATGGCAAAAGAAAAAGAAAGCCAAAATCTGGTTTTAGAACAAAGCGTGAAGCAAAAGAAGCCGCTAAAATAGAACTAAGCCTATATGAAAAATGTGTACAGACAACAAAAGATACAAATATATCTGTAGCAGATTTTTTTGATATATGGATGGAAAAAGATTGTGGATTAACTTGTAAGGAGTCTACACTTGACGGATACCATAAGAAAATCCGTTTATATATCAAAATTACTGAAAAAGAACATTTATGCAGCACAGGAAAAAGAAAATATTAAAGTTGCGTTCCCAATGGGTCTTTGCATGATTTCTGAAGGAGTTATTCCAATCGCTATGAATGATATCATTCGTACAGTTATCTGTACGGCAACAGGATCCAGAGCTATTTGTCCTAAGTGGAAGTGTTGCGTTAAAGATTCCTGAATTTATCGAAGAGATTGAAAAACGTGTAAAAGAGAAAGTATATGATGCGTTAAAAAGCAATGTGAAGATTGTGCCAGCGGCGATAGGAGAAGATTGTGGTTTGATTGGAGCTGCATGTTTGGCTTTTGATAATTAGATATAGTTTTTTGGTAATGGAAGTAATAAATCATTTGAGATAATAAAATAGCAATGTTAAAATAATAAGGAACACTGAAACAAATCAAAAATAAAGAGGTGCTGACTATGACACTTAAAAATATGATTGAATTAGCAGATGGATTAACACCAATTGAAACAGAAATAGGATATTACATTCTAAAAAATCAAGAAGATATCTTAGAGCTGTCAGTTGTAGAACTTGCAGAGAGAACATATGTATCCAAATCAGCGATTCATCGTTTCTGTAATAAGATCGGATTAAAAGGATTCAATGAATTAAAAGTCATACTAGCGAAAGATATCTCAGAAATGCGATCAGATATTGAAATGATTGATGTGAATTATCCTTTTGAACGAAAAGATGGACCGCAGATGATCGCAAAGAAATTAAGCAAATTATATGAGACGGCGATCTATGATACCTATGGTTATATGGACTTTATTGAGTTGCATAAAGTAGCACAACTATTGCATAAGGCAGAAGTTATTGATATTTATACACATTCACATAATATGAATGTTGCAGAAAATTTTCAGGATAAGATGCTGACAACAGGGAAAAGCAGTGTAGAATGTCCAAAAGGATTTTATAAACAGAGATTGACAGCATTAGCAAGTAATTCTAAACATGCAGCGATCATTTTATCCTATTCAGGAAAGGCAACGTTTGTGAAACCAATTCTGAAAGTATTATATCAAAAGAAAGTACCAGTCATATATGTCGGAAAATCAGGTGGGAATTTATATGCACAATATGTTACTTGTGCTTTAACGATCAGCGGCAGAGAAAATCTAAGAGACCGAATCTCTCAATTTTCATCTCATATTGCAATGCAGTATATGATGGATGTAGTCTTTGGTTGTATTTATAATATGGACCGAGAGAAGAACATTCAATACCTCAAAGAATCCATAGGATTTATGGATGATCGAGATATTCATCACCAATCATAAAATATTCATTTAATTTGACCATCTTATTTTAAAATTTTCAAGACAGATTCTAGAGTCACCTTTTCCAAAGAGGAATACACGGTGGCTCTTTTTGCATAGGAAATAAAGTTTCAAAAAGTTTCAGAAATTTTCATGATTCTGAAACTTTTTTGGGAAAAAATATCCGCATCTACTAAATCTATTGTGAGAAAAAAGCTGACTCTGTATGATGTAAACAGAACAAAGAAAACAAACATATTTAAGGAGGTATAGAACCATGAAAGGCACAGTGAAGATCGTAACAATTGGTGGAGGAAGTAGTTATACACCAGAGCTGATGGAAGGTTTCATCAAACGATATGAAGAACTTCCAATTAAAGAAATCTGGCTGGTTGATATCGAAGATGGAAAAGAAAAAGTAGAGATTGTAGGAGCATTGGCACAGAGAATGTGGGATGCATCTCCATATGATGTAAAAGTTTATACAACATTAGACAGAAGAGAAGCATTAAAAGATGCAGACTTTGTTACAACACAATTTCGAGTAGGACTTTTAGATGCCAGAATTAAAGATGAAAGAATTCCATCATTGTATGGAATGCTTGGTCAAGAAACAAATGGAGCAGGAGGAATGTTTAAAGCATTTCGAACCATTCCAGTGATCGGACAGATCATAGAAGATATGAGAGAATTATGCCCAGATGCATGGCTGATCAACTTTACAAATCCAAGTGGAATGGTAACAGAAGCGGTAATTAAACATTTTGGATGGAAAAAATGTATCGGACTTTGCAACGTGCCAACGATCGCAATGATGGCAGAACCAAAGCTCCTTGGGAAAGATATCAGCCAGTTAAATTACAGATATGCAGGAATTAACCATTTTCACTGGCATAAAGTATTTGATGAAAATGGAAATGATATGACACCAATTTTGATCAATCATATCAATGAAAAAGGTGGTGGAACACCAGCCAATATCTATCAAGCTGAATTCCCATTAGAATTACTTCACAGCATGAACATGGTGCCTTGTGGATATCACAGATATTACTATATGAAACAGGCAATGCTCGATCATGCGATTGAAGAGTTCAAAGAAGGCGGAACAAGAGCAGAACAAATGAAGCAGGTAGAACATGAGTTGTTTGAAATTTATAAAAATGCAGAACTTCATGAGAAACCAGAACAACTTGGAAAACGTGGAGGGGCTTATTACAGTGATGCAGCTTGTGAATGTATCCGTGCAATTTATGCCAATAAGAAGATTCATATGGTAGTGAGTACACAGAACAATGGAGCAATCTCATGTTTAGATGATGACTCTATCGTGGAAGTATCAAGCATCATTTCAGCGACAGGAGCACAGCCAATGGCATTTGGAAAGCTTCCATCAGCAGAAAAAGGATGGCTTCAGATGATGAAAGCAATGGAAGAATGTACAATTGAAGCGGCATTGACAGGAGATTACGGAAAAGCATTAGAAGCATTCGTTTTAAATCCTCTTGTAGAAAATAATGAAAATACAACAAAAGTTTTAGATGAACTGTTAGTTGCACATGCAAAATATTTGCCACAGTTTAAAGAAAAGATTGAAGAACTTAAAGCAAAAGGAGTTCATTCTACAGATCCTGTTGTTATGGATTTAATGGAACACGGACATTAAGAAGGAGGCTGATATGGGTGTAACAAAAGAAAGTTTTGGCTTTTTAGAAGATAAAAGAGAAGCATTTCTATACACGATTGAAAATCAAAATGGATTTGCAGTCAAAGTTACTGATTTTGGTGTAAATATTGTTTCTCTCCTTGTAAAAAACAAGGAGGGAAAGGTCAAAGATGTTGCACTTGGGTATGATACTTTAGAAGGATATTTTGAAAATGGAATCATGTTTGGTGCAACTGTCGGACGGAATGTAAACCGTATCTCAAATGCCAGATTCGAAATTGATGGGAAAGAGTATCATGTAGCAAAAAATCGTGGAAAACATAACATTCACAGTGACAAAGAACATGGATTTCACAAAGTCTTATGGGATAGTGAGATCATTGACAATCATGCAGTGAAGTTTACTTATGTAAGTCCAGATGGGGAACAAGGTTTTCCGGGAACATTGACGACAAACATTATTTATACAGTAACAGAGGCTAACGGACTGCTCGTTTCCTATCACGCAGTCAGTAACAAGAAAACACTGATCAATCTGACAAATCATAATTACTTTAATTTAGGCGGACATGAAAGTGGAACGATCAAAAATACAAAAGTAAAGATTTATGCAGATGAATTTACACCTGTAGATAAAGATACAATTCCAACGGGAGAAATCCGGAAAGTAGAAAATACACCAATGGATTTCCGAGAATGGAAAGAAATAAAAAAAGATATCGGTGAAAAAGATGAACAACTGGCAATCGGCAAAGGATATGATCACAATTTTGTAATTCGGAATAAAGATTGTGGTTTCCGAAAAATGGCGGAAGCAATGGACGAAGAACAGGGTATTAAAATGGAAGTTTATTCAGATCTTCCAGGATTACAGTTTTACACTGGAAATACAATGAAACCAACAAAAGGGAAAGGGGGAGTTACGTACGGAAAAGGAAGTGGATTTTGCATGGAACCACACTATTTTCCAAACAGTATTAATACAAGAGAGTTTGATGCACCAATATATGATGCAGGGGAAGTGTATCAGACAGTAACGATGTATCAATTTGTCACAAAGGAGGATTAAAATGGAAAAGAAAAAGAAAAGTTCAGCATTTGCGGTAGTACAACAGATCGGAAAATCATTTTTCCTTCCAGTATCTGTATTACCGATTGCAGGTATCTTATTAGGACTGGGGTCTTCATTTACAAATGCTGACACGATCGCAGCATATCATTTACAGGGAATCATGGGAGAGGGAACGATCCTCAATGCACTTTTAACGATTATGTCACAGGTAGGAAACACAATCTTTGGAAACTTACCATTGATCTTTGCATTAGCAGTAGCATTAGGAATGGCAAAGAATGAAAAAGCAGTTGCAGTACTTTCTGCAGGTATTTCATTCTTTGTAATGAACACAACGATCAATGCGATGTTAAAATTATCTGGAAAGATTTTAGCAGATGGAACGTATGCAAAGAGTGTATTAAATGGACAGATTACGAATGTCTGTGGTATCGATTCTCTTCAAATGGGCGTATTTGCAGGAGTTATCGTAGGACTTGTAACAGCTGCATTACATAATCGTTTTTATAAACAACAGTTACCAGCAGCATTAGCGTTCTTCTCAGGAGTACGTTTTGTACCGATCATCAGTGTTATCGCACATATCGGAGTAGGTATTATCTGCTTCTTTGTATGGCCAACAATTCAGACTGGAATCTTTGCACTTGGAAATCTGGTTATGCATTCCGGATATTTTGGAACAGCAATCTTTGGATTCTTAGAAAGAGCCTTAATTCCTTTTGGATTACATCATGTATTCTATTTACCATTCTGGCAGACATCTCTTGGTGGAACAATGGAAGTCGGAGGAAAGATGATCGAAGGTGCACAGAATATCTTCTTTGCACAGTTAGCAGATCCAAATACAAAACATTTTGCAGTAGAAGCATGTAGATTTATGACAGGAAAATATTCTTTCATGATGGCAGGACTTCCTGGAGCAGCTTACGCAATGTATCGTTGTGCAAAACCAGAAAAAAGAAAAATCGTTGGAGGATTATTATTTTCTGCAGCATTAACATCATTCCTTACAGGAATCACAGAACCAATTGAATTTACATTCTTATTTATCGCACCAGGATTATTTATCTTACACTGCGGATTTGCAGGTTTATCTTTTGCATTAATGCATATTTTAAAAATCTGTATCGGAACAACATTCTCTTGTGGACTGATCGACTTTATGTTATATGGAGTATTACAGGGACAGTCAAAGAGTAACTGGATGATGATTCTTCCAGTATTTGCAGTTTATGCAGTATTATATTACTTTGTGTTCAAATTTGTTATTGAGAAATTTGATCTTCCAACACCTGGTAGAGATGATAGCGAAGAAGAAGTAAAATTATATACAAAAGCTGATTATCAGGAAAAAAAAGGTGCAACAGGTGAAGATGCAGATGCACCAGATGATCCAGTTTCATTTATGATCTTAAAAGGACTTGGCGGAGTTGATAATATTGAAGATATTGACTGCTGTGCTACAAGACTTCGTATTACAGTAACCGATGAAAATAAGGTTACAGACAAATATTTGAAGCAGTCTGGTTCAAAAGGAATCATCAGAAAAGGAACAGGAATCCAAATTATTTATGGACCACAGGTAACAGTTATTAAGAGCAATTTTGAAGAATATGTACAGTATTATGCTCAGCATGGGACAGATCCTTCGAAAGATGAGGTGACACCCATAGTTTCTTCCAAGGAAGAAGAAAAAAAGGAAATCGGACACGGTAAATTAGTTGCAACGACAACAGGAAAAGTTCTTCCAATGACACAGGCAAAAGAAGAAGCATTTGCAACCTGTGCTATGGGAGACGGTGTTGTGATTGAACCAGAAAAAGGAGTTGTAGTCGCACCTGCAGATGGAAAAATCACAGCATTGATGGAACCATCTTTACATGCAATTGGAATTGAGACAAAAATTGGATTAAATCTTTTAATTCATATCGGAATTGATACAGTCAAATTAGATGGAAAAGGATTTAAGAGTTTTGTCAAAAATGGACAGGAAGTAAAGGCTGGAGATAAACTGGTAGAGTTTGATATTGATCTGATCAAGAAAGAAGGATATATACCAGATGTTATGGTCGTTGTCTTAGAAGATTCTAATCTGCCAAAAGTAGCTTATAAAACTGGAGAAAAAGCAGTTGCAGGAAAGACAGTTGTTGCGGAATTTTAGTAAAAAATGATTGACAACAAACTGTGAATAAGGTAAAATCCCATCTTTGACAGTTGTGAGGATAAAAAACAGCCACAGAGCCTTTATTTAAGGGCTTTCTGGCTGTTTTGTTTCTTGTTGCGATATGTGCTATATTATTTCTGTTTTGATTTTATCTGTTTTGTGTCTTTGATAAGAGTTCTCATGGATGTCTTAGTAATGAGTTCATAATCTGTTCTAAAATCAAATGTTTTATGTAATGCATCGGTTAATTCGGTTCTTGTATAAGAGGGGATATATCCACTCGATGTGTTCAGCAGTGTCATTTGCATTGAACGTAATGTTTCCAGTATCTGATCTGTTGTATAAATATCTCCAAGTTTCTTTTCCAGTAAACGATAGAGCAGGAGGCTGATATAGCAAGTCATGAAATGGGCTTTTATCCGGTCTTCTCTTCTGACGTATACCGGTCTTGCTTCGAACTCTATTTTCATGATCCGGAAGTTTTCTTCGATTTCCCAGCGTTGTTTGTTGATCTTTATGATCTCTGAAATATCTCCTTCAGGTTTGTGATAACTGCATAAAAGCCATCATACAATTCTTCCTTTTTGATCTGTTCTTCATCAAGACCATAAACTTGTTTTTCAGCGATCTCGCCATCAGTAGTAACAGAAGTCTTTTTTATGAAGCGCATAGGATCATTTTGGTTTTTCCCTTTTCTTTTGCGTCCGGGTGTTGTGATTATCTGTTCAGCCCGTTCGATCTGTCGGGTGCGGATCTTTCTCTGGTAGGCTTTGTACTTAGGGGAATAAGTGACAATTAAATTTTTCATACATACCAACAGTACTTCTTGATATTTTTAATTTTTTCGCCAAACCATCTTGAGTCAAGTTATGCGAAGTTCGTAATTCTTTTAAAATGTTTTGAAATTTTCCCATTGAATAACCTCCTGAAACTATAATAACACGATACGTGACATATGGTATTATATAGACATCAAATGAGAGGAGAAAGATTATGTTAAAAGAGATTAAAAAAGAAAAAGATGTAATCACGAATCAGGATTTATTTAATGAGATTATTAAAAAAATTAAGGAATCGGGTAAATGGCCGTTCAGCATGCCCAAGTCTTTTCTGGATCAGTGGCATTGGAACACCTGCCTCATAAAGAATCGTTGCATGAGTATGTCGTAAACTGTGAAAGTCCCATTCTTCACTGATAAGAGTACAGTTCTTTGCTTTACCGCTGCCTGAGCCTCTGCCTTTGTTCGGTATCCGCTACCGGTTTTCCATTTTCTTGTTCCATCCACACTGACCAATTGAAAATAATACTGCCAAGTCTTCCCGCGTTTTCGTGTGCCAACTTTCCCATGAAAATCATCCTTTCGAAAAAAGGGTATAAAAAATACACCCTGTTAAAAAATCGGATGCTGTGGTATAATCTAGTTGCTAGGTTAGGTTATACAGTCAGCATCCATGTTGACAGGTAATCTATGAGAAAGTCCGGTGTTGGTAGCACTGGGCTTTTCTTGTATTTGTTATTAACAAAAGTAACGAATTTCACCGAAATATTCAAACCATGCTTGTGTTACGTCTATATGACGAGCTTCTATCATACGCATAATATTTCGAAGGGTATGTTTGGGGATTTGTGAATTATTATTACAAAGCAAACAGTTGCCGCTACTGGTTATCCATATCTTTGTAGCGTTTGCCGATGGAGATCCCTTGGAAACGTGAACGTGGACAGGTTCGAGTGGCTTACATTCGTTTGTCCAGAAATAAATCCAGTACGCACCAAATCTAAAAATTTGAGGCATTATCAAACCCTCCCTCTTGAGAAAATTCCATGATTAAATGTGCCATAGAATGGATAATTTCATCAAAATGTTTAATGTCCTCGTCCGAATATTCAAAAATATCCTCCCATTTATAATCAGGTAACCAGCAAGTTGCATGTTTAAAACAGCATTTTTCATCTGGTGTTTCGATATAGACTTTTACCTTACCATCTGGTTTCATTTCAGAATGAACGATTTCTGTATCATCGTTTAGTGTCATAAATGGATACATCATAATAAATACCTCCTTTATTCAATCCCATAATTCATATCCACAACTCCCAGCAGCTCAAAAAATATCATGTAATTATCTATTACATCTGATTTAATATGTTTCCGGCACTGGTATAATGATGTCCTAACTCTTCGGCAAGGAAACAGGCTTTCTTTACCTAGGTGGGAATGTCCTTGCAAATTGCAATACATTTATCCCTGATCAGACCGTCATGAGTGGAGAGAGATACTTCTTTTACTGCCAGACCCTCTTGATCGGCAGAATTTAAAAGTTGTCCATATGTCAAGTGGGACGCCACCTTCCCATGTAGCGATTTGCTATAATCCTAGTTCCTTTAAAACTTCTTCCTGAGACATTGCAGGCTGATAATCAGGGTCACCAGAATGATATGCATTAAGAGCAGCGATTTCTTCTGGATCAGGAGTAACTTCTTCTACATTGTTAAGCAAAAATGCTGCCTGAATTAAATTCCAGACTTTCTCAGCATCTTCATCGCTCATGATAGTAACAGCACCAAAGATTCTTTCTTTTACATTAGACATATAATCACACTCCTTTATAAATCTGTCCGCGGTTACCAATATCAATAATATCAATGATAACACCATTTACATCAAATAATACTCGAAAATTACCGACACGCAGGCGATAGCCGGAAGCTCATTGCAACTTTTTAATATCACTTTCTAATGGTAATCTGGAGATGGCCGTCATCAAACGTTTCTGTGTAGGCTTATCTTGCTTTTTTAGAAATTTAATAGCCTTTTACCATAAATAATTTGAAACAATAAAATTCTCTTTTCTTACTTCCACAAACTATTATCATTCATAATATCTAAATCACCCTGTATCCCTTCCAGAGTCACTTCTATATCAGTACGCTGGTGGGCGGCAAGAAGTTCGGATTCTTTAGTTATATACTCATCAATTAATCGTTCTATATTATAGTTCATGTCTTTGTAACAACGGTTAATCATATTCATAAAATCTTTACGATTGAAAACATACTTTTGTTTTGATTTTGTTTGTATGTCTACCGTATCTGATTTTAAAGTTATTTTATAACCATAAGATTCAAATAATTGTATATAGAGTTTTGTTTGGTCCGAAACTCGTTTCATTTCATTAGAGATTAATTTTGTAGAGGGTTCCCAGCCCATTAGATAGGCAGGAGATACGCCACTTAAAGTAGCAGCAGCCTCTATTTTATCTGATGGTATATTAGTAATAATGTTGTTTTCGTATTTATATAATGTTTGCTTTGAGACATTGATTTTGTCTGCGAATTCTACTTGACTTAGTCCAAGTTGTATACGTGCTTCTTTTATGCGTTCACCAACTGTCATATAGTGGTTCCTCCTTAAAATAGTAACTTAATAATAGCGTAAAAATGTTATAAAGGCAACAAAAATATCTTGAAAAGTTACGAAAATGTGTTATGCTCAAAGTAACTTTAAAAGATACTTTTGAAAGGGGAACAGAGAGCAGTTAGGAGGTAATATGGCAGAATTTAAACTGAAAATAGCCGTATGGTATCTGAAAATGGTACGAACGGAAATACAGGAAGCGATAGCAATCCTGTGCCAGAAAGATATTTTAAGTAAAGAAGATGCAAAAGCCATCCAGCAACTGGCGCAGGTGTTGCAAAAATTAGATACGGGAACTATTCAGCATTATCAAAAAGCAAGTTACTGGCTGTATCAGGGAGAACAAAAGCGGCCTGATAATTAGAATCAATTGCTTGCATGAAAGATATGCTGTTGTCATTTAAAAATTCGTCAAACAGTGTGTCAAAGTATTGGTTAGGAACAGGTATGGGACTTAATCTAAGATAGTATTTAGGAATATCTAAAGTCCATAAATTATCCGAAATTCGTAAAAAGGATTTAGAATTTTCTTTTAATATTTTTTCAACTGTTTCCGAATCACAAGTGACGGTTCCCAAGTCCATATAAAATAAGTATTTCATCTTCGGTAACGTGGTTCATGGTATAATAGAGTCAGTCGAAAACATAAATTATTAGAGAACGGATTTAGTAAATTTATCGGCTTCTTAAATTAAAATGGATCGCCATGAAAAAACACAGGGAGCCAGCAGAAGACCTTCGCCTGAAATCAGTGACAGTCAGTATGGAACCATCCGGAAAATACTTTGCAAGCCTGCTTTATGAAGGATACAGCTGTGAAGACCAAGCAGCTGGATCGGATTACAGTACTGCAAAGATACTTGGGATTGACTATGCAATGCGGGGATGGCAGTGTTTTCAGAAAAGGTTGAGACGGAAGAAGCAGGATTTTTTAGAAAAAATGAAAAAAAGACTGGCGAGGAGCAGTGAAAGTTGTCAAGATGCATACGAGGAAGTCATAATTATGAACTGCAGAAAAAGAAAGTTGCCAGATGTCATGAAAAGATACGAAATCAGCGAAGAGATCATCTGCACAAACTTAGCCGAAAGATTGCAGACGGTTATGATGCAGCTGCAGTGGAAGATATCGATATGAAAGCAATGGGTCAGTGCCTGCATTTCGGAAAAAAGGAGGCTGACAGCATAAACTGTCCGTATCCGGATAAGTTGATAATACTATGGCCCGAGGGAAGACCAAGTGTTGTTTATTACATTAAAGGAAGTGATAAACAATCCTCTTGTTGAAGTCATTGACGTGGATGCACATATTAATGATGAGGCATTTGCAATATTCGCTGCCAGGAAGTTAGTTACACTAATGGAAATGAAGAAATAGTTTTTGCGGATAAAATGATATGATGGATATACTGGTATGCCTGGTTGGTGCGGGAGCAACGGGAAAAGAGGTATATACTGCCATTAAAAGGAGCCAATTTCACAGCAGTAGAACTTCGGCCATATTCTCATGCGGTAGAATTTCTTCCAATGTTTAAAGAAATATTTTCAGGTAAATTTTTCGCCAGTAGATTTATAAAATCAGAAGAGCAAATAAAGATATGTCAGAAAGCGGGCTTTGATGGAGTTATGACAAGCACTAAGAAATTGTGGAGTTACATAAAATAATTAGAAAACAATGAGAATATTTCCATACTATTTTAAATAACAGGAAAAGAAGGAGTTTTTGAAATATCAAAAACTCCTTCTTTTCTTACAAAAGCCGCTATTCACCTGATTTTTACGAGTTCTTCTAAGGAAGAATTTGCAGAAGCATCCTGTTGAAATTATAATATCAATAAGATATTAAGAAAAGCGTTTTTCGAACTGATAATTTTCAATTTTTTCTAGAATGATAGAAAAATCACATAAAAAAAGTTAGGTGAGTGCACAAAAAAATAAAATAAAATTAAGCAATATGCACAAAATAATTGATAAAATTAATTAAATATTGACAAAAATAATAAATAACTTGCAATAAATAGTATGAGGAGTTATAATAAACCTAATAAAAATTATTTAGTAATAAAAATAATTTATGTTAGGAGGATATTATGAGTGAAAAAAAACTAACAAGAGAAGCTGACACGAGTACATTGTACGAGTTTAAAGGATCGGTTCCAAAGCCATCCTTACTTGTACCATTATCTCTGCAGCATGTACTGGCAGCGGTTGTTGGTGTAATTACACCATCCATTATCATTGCAGGAGTATGTGGGCTGACAGAGAGTGAGAAAACGATGATGATTCAGGCAGCATTGCTCCTTACTGCCATTGCAACATTACTACAGTTATTTCCAATTTTCAATCGATTGGGGGCAGGGTTGCCTGTAATCATGGGAACTAGTTTTGCATACGTTCCAACACTCCAGGCCATCGGAGGAGAATTTGATATGGGAACGATACTTGGTGCCGAGATTATCGGCGGTATCGTTGCCATTATCTTTGGAATTTTTGTGAAAGAGATTCGAAAACTATTTCCGGATGTTGTTACTGGAACTGTAATTTTTACAATTGGTCTTTCTCTTTATCCAACCGCGATAAAATACATGGCTGGGGGAGCCGGATCAAAAGAATTTGGAAGTATGAAGAATTGGGTTGTTGCACTTTGTACTTTTGGTGTTGTTCTTATTTTAAGTAACTTTACAAAAGGAATTTTCAAATTAGGTTCATTATTCTTCGGAATGATTGCAGGATATTTACTTGCTTTGGCATTTGGAATGGTAGATTTCTCTAGTGTTACTAATACGACAGCAATTGTGGCTGTGCCACAGCTCATGCACTTCCAGATTAAGTTTGCACCATCTGCATGTATATCACTTGCCATTGTTTATATTGTAAACTCTGTACAGACAATCGGTGATTTGACTTCTACAACAATGGGTGGTATGGATAGAGTGCCAACCAATCGTGAGTTACAGGGTGGTATTCTTACGCAGGGAGTTATGAGTATTTTCGGAGCATTTTTTGGAGGGCTTCCAACTGCGACATACAGTCAGAATGTAGGAATTGTTACAGTAAATAAGGTTATAAATAGAATCGTATTTTTAGTAGCAGCAGTCATTCTTATGATTGCAGGATTCATACCGGCATTCTCTGCAGCATTAACAACAATTCCACAGAGTGTTATCGGTGGTGCAACATTATCTGTATTCGCACAGATTGCGATGACTGGTGTTCGTATGTTTACAAAAGATGGATTAACAGCAAGAAAGACAACTGTAGTTGGTATGTCTGTAGCTTTAGGAGTTGGAATTACTCAGGTTGCTGATTGTTTATCAGGCCCTGGACTTCCAGGCTGGATTAACAGTATCTTTGGTTCCTCTTCTGTAGTAGTTGCTACAATCATGGCAATCTTATTAAATCTGATTCTTCCAAAGGAAGAGATAGCAGCACCGGCAGAAGCCGAAACCAAAGAATAAAAATAGAGATGCTACATATAAGAGAATACGTTAGTTAAATAGTATCCTTTGATTTTATTTCATCTAAATAACTATACAGAGTGTATTTGGAGATTCCTAAGAATTGGCAGACCTTTGGTCCGGATTTGGTAATCAGGAAAGCGCCGGCTTCATTTAAAAGACGGACAACCTGTACCTTATCTTCCTTAGTCATTAAGGTAACCGGCTTACCGATATGCTGTACACTCTGTGAGATTAATTCATCTAATAAATCGCCGATATTTACAGCAATAGGTTCTTTGGTAGTATCTTCTTCAATAGTACCAGTGAAGGAAGAAAGCTCTTTTTCCATAGCAAGCATTAAGGAAATGTCGTAATTGATTCCGAAAATTCCAATAATTTTATCGGAGTCATCACGAATAAAAATCGTACTTGATTTTAGAATTTTCCCAGTTTTTGTCTTTGTGAGATAAGCAAGCTTATCTTCCTGTTTTAAGTTTTGCTCACTATTATGAAGAGACTCCAGCACGATTTGAGAAGGTCCGTCACCAATTCTTCTTCCAGTTACGTGTCCATTTTCAATGGCGATGATTGAGTGTTCTATGTCTTTTCCCTGGAGGTCATGTACAACAACTTCACAGTTAGAGCCGAACTGTACAGCCAGACCGTGAGCAAGCCTTGTGTAGAATTCAATAAGAGATTTTTTCATAATCAATAAAACCTTTCTGAATGAAATATTTTATAACTATTTAATTATATTATATCAGGATTATACCAGAATAAAGCCAGGCAGAATCAAGATGATTTAAATAGTATATTTTATTATATCAGTTAAAAAAAATAAATTCAATTTCTAATCTAAAAAAAATTTAGGAGGACAGCTAAATGTTATTAATAGGAAACGGAAGAGTAATTACACGTGATCAGGAAAATCCATATCTTGAAGATGGAGCAGTTGTTATTTCTGGAGAAAAAATAAAAGAAGTAGGAACGTTAACAGAGATGAAGGCAAAGTATCCGGAAGCAGAATTTGTGGATGCAAAAGGCGGTGTAATCATGCCGGGACTTATCAATGCACACACACATATTTATTCTGGTCTTGCAAGAGGATTGTCTATTGTGGGAAATAATCCTACAAACTTCCTTGAAGTGTTAGATGGAACATGGTGGGCGATTGACAGACATCTTACGTTAGATGGAACAAAAGCTTGTGCCTATGCAACTGTTTTAGACTGTATCAGAAATGGTGTAACTACTATTTTTGATCATCATGCAAGTTTTGGTGAAATTCCAGGTTCCTTATTTGCTATCAAAGATGTTGTAAAAGAATTAGGTATTCGTTCTTGTCTCTGCTATGAGGTTTCTGAAAGAGACGGAGAGGAAAAAACATTACAGAGCATCAAAGAGAATGCTGATTTTGCAAAATGGGCGAAAGAAGCGGATGATGACATGGTAAAAGCTATGTTTGGTGGTCATGCATTATTTACAATCTCTGATAAGACCTTTGAAAAGATGGTAGAAGCCAATGATGGAATGACTGGTTTCCATATTCACGTAGCAGAAGGAATGAATGATGTGTATGATAGTATCCGTAACTATGGATGTCGTCCAGTAAACAGATTGTTATATAACGGATTACTTGGAGAAAAGACAATGTTAGGACATTGTATCCATGTGAGCCCTGCTGAAATGGATATCATCAAAGAAACGGGAACAATGGTTGTAAATAATCCAGAGTCAAATATGGGTAATGCTGTAGGATGTGCACCGGTTCTTAAAATGATGGAAAAAGGTATTACTGTGGGTATGGGAACAGATGCCTATACGCACGATATGTTAGAAAGTATGAAAGTATTTTTAATTATTCAGAGACATCAGCAGGCTATGCCTAATGTTGCATGGTGCGAAGATGTGAAGATGCAGTTTGAGAACAACCGTATTATTGCAGAGAAATACTTCAATCAGCCAGTAGGTATCTTAAAAGAGGGTGCAGCGGCAGATGTTATCGTAATGGACTACAAACCATTCACCCCATTCTCTGATGAGAACATTGATGGACATATGATTTTTGGAATGATGGGTAAAAACTGTAGAACAACAGTGATTAACGGAAAAGTACTTTATAAAGATCGTGAGTTTGTAAATATTGATGAAGATGCAATTAACGCATGGACAATGGAACAGAGTAAGAAACTCTGGGGCGAATTAAATCACAGAACTTACTAAAGGAATAAATCAGCAATATATTTTGGAATAGAGTTATTTGTAGTTACTTATTATATATAGAAAAAACAGTTATAAAAATAGCCAGAGTATGTTTGAAAAATGCTTTCAACCAGATATGCGTCATGTGAACATACACTGGAAAAATAGTGAGATAGAGGAGAGTACTATGAGCGATATTATGAGACCGATGTCTATTGGACATCTTATGAACTGGGCATTAAGCGAATACAAAAAGAAAGGAAGTATTTTTGGTATTGACAAACTTGTACATTACACAAGCGGACAGGCACTTCCTATTTATGAGGAAAAGATTGAATCCCCATTCGGACCAGCAGCAGGTCCAAATACACAGTTAGCACAAAACATCATTGCTTCTTATGTAGCTGGTTCCAGATTCTTTGAATTAAAGACTGTACAGGTAATGGATGGTACAGAACTTTCTGCCTGCGTTGCAAAACCATGTATTACAGCAGGAGATGAGTGCTATAACTGTGAATGGTCTACTGAGTTATATGTTTCACAGGCATACGCTGAGTATGTAAAAGCATGGGTTGTATGTAAGATTCTTGCCAAAGAATTAGGACTTGGCGATCCAGACGGATTCGTATTTAACATGTCTGTTGGATATGACTTAGAAGGAATTAAGTCCGAAAAGGTAAATACATTCATTGATGATATGATCGAGGCAAAAGATACAGAAGTATTTAAAGAGTGTATCAACTGGGCTTTAGAGAATGTAGATTCTTTTGAAAATGTAGATGCAGACTATATTAAGTCTATCAGCTCCAACATTTCCAGTTCCATCACAGAATCCACTCTTCATGGCTGCCCTCCGGATGAAATCGAAAGAATTGCTACTTATCTTATTACAGAGAAACATCTTCATACATTTATTAAATGTAACCCAACTCTTCTTGGATATGAATATGCAAGAAAGAGATTAGACGAGCTTGGATTTGATTATGTTGCATTTGATGATCATCATTTTGTAGAAGACTTACAGTGGGATGATGCGATTCCAATGTTAGAAAGATTAATGGCATTAACAGAAGAAAAGGGATTAGAGTTTGGTGTAAAACTGACAAACACATTCCCTGTTGACGTTGCTGCAAAAGAATTACCTAGCGAAGAGATGTATATGTCTGGACGTTCCCTGTTCCCATTAAGTATCCATCTTGCAAAACTGTTATCCGAACAGTTTGACGGCAAGCTTCGTATTTCTTATTCTGGTGGAGCAACTATCTATAATATCCGTGAGATGTTTGACGCAGGTATCTGGCCAATCACAATGGCAACAAATATCTTAAAACCAGGTGGATATGAAAGATTAAGCCAGATTAGCGAGAAGTTCATGGAATGCGGTACAGAGAGATTCCACGGAACAGATACAAAAGCAATCGCAGCGTTAGATGACGCTGTTGCAAGCGATGAATTATATAAGAAACCAGTAAAGCCTTTACCAGAAAGACATATGGAAAAAGAACTTCCACTGTTTGACTGTTTCACAGCTCCTTGCCGTAATGGCTGTCCGATTGCACAGGATATCCCAGCTTACCTTGAAGCAATGGCAGAGGGCGATGCAACAAAGGCATTAGATATCATTTTAGAAAGAAATGCATTACCATTTATCACAGGAACGATTTGTCCACATCACTGTGGAGATAAATGTATGCGTAACTATTACGAAGAAACATTACATATCCGTGAGACAAAATATGCAGCAGCGGATGCCGCTTATGAAACAGTTCTTAAGAATATTGCAAAACCGGAAGCAAGAACAGATAAGAAGGTTGCTGTTATTGGTGGTGGACCTGCAGGTCTTTCCGCAGCAATGTTCCTTTCAAGAGCAGGTGTCCCAGTTACTGTATTTGAAAAGTCTGAAAATCTCGGCGGTGTTGTAAGAAATGTTATTCCAGATTTTAGAATTAAGAGAGAAGACATTGAGAAAGATGTTGCACTTTGTAAAGCGTACGGTGCAGAGTTTATAACGGGTAAAGAAGTTGCTTCTATTAAAACACTTAAAGAAGAAGGATATACAGATGTTATCGTTGCCATCGGTGCATGGAAACCTGGTAACGCACATCTTCAGTACGGCAGCGCATTTGATGCAGTAGAGTTCTTAGCAGATGTAAAGAATGAAAACATAGAAGTTGTTCTTGGTAAAAATATTGTTGTCCTTGGTGGTGGAAATACGGCAATGGACGTTGCAAGAGCAGCAATTCGCATAAAAGGTGTAGAAAATGTACGTCTTGTTTACAGAAGAACAAAGAGATATATGCCTGCAGATGAAGAAGAATTAAGAGAAGCTATCGAAGATGGCGTACAGTTCATGGAACTTCTTGCACCGATTGGTGTGGAGAATGGACAGCTTAAATGTTCTGTAATGGAACTTGGTGAGGCAGATGAGTCTGGAAGAAGAGCACCAGTTGATACAGGAAAAGTAGAATATGTTCCAGCAGATACTGTAATTGCAGCTGTTGGAGAAAATATCGACGGTACATTATATGAAGATATGGGTGTGGAACTTGACCGCAAAGGCCGCCCGGTTGTAGATGCAAACATGATGACAAGTGTAGAAGGCGTTTACGCAGCAGGTGATTCCAGAAGAGGCCCAGCTACTGTTGTAGAAGCAATCGCAGATGCATCTAAGGCTGCCGCAGCAATCGCAGGTATTTCTTATGAGAAATATGCAGAAACGAATGTAGCAGAAGATTCTGCAAAATATATTGCTAAGAAAGGATACCAGAGTCTTAACCTCACAGAGATGCCAGATAAAAGATGTCTTGGATGTTCTACTGTATGTGAGACATGTGCAGATGTATGTCCAAACAGAGCAAACGTTGCAATTAAAGTTGCTGGTAAATGTCAGGAACAGGTTATCCATGTAGATGGTATGTGTAATGAATGTGGTAACTGTGCTGTATTCTGTCCATACGCTGGAAGACCTTATAAAGATAAATTTACATTATTCTGGAGTGAAGAAGATTTCATAAACAGCGAAAATGAAGGATTCTACTGTGAAGAAAACGGAGAAATCCATCTTCGTCTTGACGGTAAAGTAGAAAAAACGGACATCAATGGCATCCGTACTATTTCCGCAGAGGCAGCAGCGGTCATCGAGACAATTCAGAAGGATTATTCCTATCTGATGAAATAGTCAGGCGAGTATTATGGCTGTTAGAAGAAAGAAAGTTGCCGTAATCCATTGTAACGGCAGACCAACCAGAAAAGAAGGATTTGAACAGGTTACGGTTACAGGTAACTGTCAGGAAATATTAACACAGTATCCAGAGGGTATTAACATATGCTCTTATGGATGTCTCGGTGGAGGAAGCTGTGTGGAAGCGTGTCGGTTACACGCAGTGTCAATCGGTGAAAGAGGAATTGCGAAGATTGATGAAGAAAAATGTGTGGGATGTGGGCTTTGTGCAAAAGCCTGCCCACAACATCTGATTCAGGTAGTTCCAACAGAAAATACCATTCAGCCACAGTGTGCTAACCTTGACAAAGGACCAAAAGCGATTCAGGGATGTGCAGTAAGCTGTATTGGATGCAGAATCTGTGAGAAATACTGTCCATGTAAGGCAATCAAAGTTGTGAACAACCATGCTGTCATTTGTCAGGAAAAATGTATTGCATGTGGTATGTGTGCAGTAAAGTGTCCACGAGGTGTTATTCACGATAAAAATGGTATTTTATCTATAAGATAAGAGAGGAGGAGAACTATGGTAACAGAATATTGTTTTACTGTCAATGGAATGCGCCGGACAACAACAGAAAAAAAGTCTCTTCTTCGCTATCTTAGAGATGATCTTCATTTATTTTCCGTAAAAGATGGATGTAGTGAAGGTGCCTGCGGAACCTGTACGATTATTGTTGACGGGGTTGCAGTAAAAGCCTGCGTTTTAACGACAGATAAATCTGTGGGAAGAAACATTGTTACGGTAGAAGGGTTGACAGAAAGAGAGCAGGATGCATTTGTCTATGCATTTGGTTCGAAAGGTTCTGTACAGTGTGGTTTCTGTATTCCAGGAATGGTTATGGCAGGAAAAGCACTTATTGACCAGAATCCTGACCCAACAGAAGAAGAAATTAAGTATGCACTTAGGGGAAATATTTGTCGTTGTACCGGTTATAAAAAGATTATCGAAGGAATCCAGCTTACTGCAGCAATTCTTCGAGGAGATGCAGAGATTGACTATGACCTTGAAAGAGGAGACCAGTACGGTGTCGGACAGAAAGCATTCCGTGTCGATGTGCGAAAGAAAGTGCTTGGATACGGCAAATATCCAGACGATATTGTTATGGATGGTATGGTACATTTATCTGCAGTACGCAGCAAATACCCTCGTGCAAGAGTGTTAAAGATTGATGCGTCAAAAGCAGAGGCACTTCCAGGCGTGCTTGGTGTACTCACAGCAAAAGATGTGCCAAATAATAAAGTCGGACATATCCAGCAGGACTGGGATGTTATGATTGCAGAAGGCGATATTACAAGAATGATTGGGGATACCATCTGTGTTGTTGTAGCAGAGAACGAACAAATTCTTGAAAAAGCAAAGAAGCTTGTAAAAGTAGATTACGAAAAGTTAGAGCCAATTCGCAATGTCCACGAGGCGATGGCAGAGGATGCCCCACAGATTCATCCAAGTGGAAACTTATGCCAGCAGCGTCACGTTACAAGAGGAGATGCAAAAACTGCATTAGAGAAGGCAGCCTATAAAGTAACCCGTTCATTTACAACACCATTTACAGAACACGCATTTCTTGAACCAGAATGTGCGATTTCTTTCCCATATAAAGATGGAATTAAAATATTAAGTACGGACCAGGGGGCATTTGATACAAGAAAAGAAGTATCCATTATGTTTGGCTGGGATCCAGAAAAGATTGTAGTAGAAAATCAGCTTATCGGTGGTGGCTTCGGTGGAAAAGAAGACGTTACCGTACAGCATTTAACTGCACTTGCAGCATATAAATACCAGCGTCCGGTCAAGGCCAAGTTCACAAGACAGGAGTCTCTATTCTTCCACCCGAAACGCCATGCAATGGAAGGAACCTTCACTCTTGGCTGTGATGAGAATGGTATTTTTACCGGCCTTGACTGTGAGATTTATTTTGATACAGGAGCTTATGCTTCCCTGTGTGGACCGGTTCTTGAAAGAGCCTGCACGCACTCCGTAGGGCCATACTGTTACCAGAATACAGATATCCGAGGATTTGGATATTATACGAACAATCCACCAGCCGGAGCGTTTCGTGGATTTGGAGTATGCCAAAGTGAGTTTGCGTTAGAGTCCATTATTAACCTTCTTGCAGAGCAGGTAGGAATCTCTCCATGGGAGATCCGATACCGTAATGCGATTGAGCCGGGAAAGGTTCTCCCTAACGGACAGATTGCCGACTGTTCTACTGCCTTAAAAGAGACATTAGAGGCTGTAAAAGATGTGTATGAAGCTAATAAAGACCATGCAGGAATTGCCTGTTCCATGAAAAATGCCGGTGTAGGTGTAGGTCTTCCGGATAAAGGAAGATGTAATCTTGTAATAGAAGATGGTGTCTGTGTGATTTATGCAGCGGCTTCCGATATCGGACAGGGTTGTGCTACTGTATTTTGTCAGGATGTAGCACAGGCAACTGGACTTCCACTTTCAAAAATTCGTAATGCTGTCTGCAATACAGAGAATGCACCAGATTCTGGTACAACTTCTGGTTCAAGACAGACCCTTCTTACTGGGGAAGCCGTAAGAGGAGCAGCAGTCAAACTTGCTGAAGCAATGAAAGAAGTGGACAATGATCTAGAAAAGTTAAATGGTAAAAATTATTTTTATGAATATTATGAGCCAACCGATAAACTTGGTGCAGATGTGCCATATCCAAAGAGTCATATCGCCTATGGATTTGCGACACACGTTGTTATTCTTGATAAAAAAGGAAAAGTAACAGAAGTTTATGCAGCACATGACTCTGGAAAGGTAGTAAACCCAGTCTCGATTCAAGGGCAGATTGAAGGTGGTGTACTTATGGGAATGGGCTATGCATTAACTGAAGATTGGCCACTTAAAGACTGTGTTCCGCAGGTAACTTACGGAACACTTGGCTTACTCCGTTCTACACAGATTCCAAATATTCATGCTATCTATGTAGAAAAAGAGAAGCTATTAGACGTTGCCTATGGTGCAAAGGGAATTGGAGAAATTGCTACTATTCCGACCGCCCCTGCAGTACAGGGGGCTTACTATGCACTTGATGGCAAGTTTAGAACCAAATTACCGTTAGAAGATACTTTCTATCGTCCAAAAGAAGAAGAGTAATTCCGGTAGCGTGTTTGAAAAATCAAAAAGCAATCTGTACATCTTGCTGAAACCATTTTTCAAACATGCTATCGTAAAATCAGCTAATGCTGATTTCATCTGTAAACATAAAGTAAAAAACTCTATAAAATATTGTCTTATCAGTAAACAGATAGGATGATAAGTGATAAAATTTGTATTTCTATCTTTTTCTTTTACAAAATGAAGTAAGATAGAAATAATATAGTAAATTGGTTATAATCCCCATTTTTAATTAAAAATTTGTTAAAAAAGCTACAGAAATGTAGCTTTTTTTTGTATTATGATTTATAATACATACAAATAAGTAAAATTGTGGAACGAATAGAGAGAGGGAGGAAATATGTTTGTTAGCAATGTAGGTGGGATTATCGCAGCGGCAAGTAAAAAAAGTGCACATCCTTTGCGCAAGACGGGAAAGATTCCAGCAATAAAAAGAATTGTACTTTCTATGCAACAGGCAGGTCTGTTTCCAATTGTAGTTGTTATAGGAGCAGATGATTATGAGAGCAGATATCAACTTACGAATCTTAATGTAGTTTTTTTGATTCTTGAAGAATCCGATGAAGAAAGAGAATTATTTCATTCAGTAAAAGCAGGATTAGAATATCTAAAAGATAAATGTTTAAGTGTCGTATTTACTCCGGTTAATGCCCCTATGTTTATTCCGAAAACAATCGTTAAGATGCGGCAACATCATAATGATATTGTTGTTCCTTCTTATAAAAAGCGAGCGGGACATCCTGTATTAATTTCTAATGATATGATTCCGGATATTCTTGCGTATGAAGGAGAGAATGGACTTCGTGGTGTGATTGAGCAATTTGCAGACAGAAGAGTATTTGTGGAAGTAGATGATATCGGTGTCCTTTCTCTCAATCAGGAAGATGAGGAACTGCAAAGTCAGATTGCAGAGCATAATAAATCAATCCTGCACCCAATTCTTACCCTTGGCATCGGACATGAAACGTCGTTTTTTAATGCACGGTTAAAATTATTACTTTTTTTAATAGAGGACTTAAACAATGTAAGAAAAGCCTGTGATACAATGGCGTTATCTCCTGGTAAAGCCTGGGATATGATCAATGAATTAGAAGATAAACTTGGCTATACTGTCGTAAAAAGACGACGCGGCGGACGAAATGGCGGAAAGACCTTCCTCACTGAGGACGGCCGTCAGTTCTTAATTACATGCCAGAGATTTGAAGAACAAGTCATTAGTTTCTCAGAACAAAAATTCGAGAAAATGTTCCTCGAAAGCCATATGCTGGAAAAGAAAGAAGAGGAATAGACAGAATAGACGAAAATCTAAAAAGCTGATACTAGTATCTGTAACTTTAGTCACAGTCTTCTGACCAAATCCCAAATCTCTTTCTCAGATAACAAATTCCTCTTCCCTGTATTTCGCCAAAGACAGAAGGTGCTGAAAACAAAGAGCCCATATCTGTGGCCTCGGAGTTGTCAGAGTACGATATTGTCAAAAGTTCCTCCTTAAATATATTGATTTTGCGACTTTTGTGTTTTTTACACAATATATTTAAGGAGGAACTTTTGACTAGATATCTTCTCGCAACGAAGAAGGTCACAGATATGGGCTCTTTGTTTCCACGACCTTCGTCCGTTTTCAAATACCTGCGAAGAAGAATTTGCTTATCTGCCCTTATACCACTATAATAGAGATAACAAAAAACTTTTCATTACACCTAACAAAAAGTTTGTAGACTATTTTTATGGAGGAAAACAATGGAGAAAATCAAATGGATTTTGAATCAAATGCCAAAGAATGAAGATAAGAATCTTGCGGTAATGGCACTTGATAATGTAAACCAGGCAAGAAAGTTTCACCGCAGCTTTCCACAGTACTCAGTAACACCATTAGCAAAGCTTGATGGAATGGCTGGCCAGCTTGGACTCGGCGGTTTATTTGTAAAAGACGAAAGCTATCGTTTTGGATTAAATGCGTTCAAAGTACTTGGCGGTTCTTTCGCAATGGCAAAATACATTGCAAAAGAGATGGGTAAAGATGTTAGTGAGATGACATATGATTATCTGACAAGCAAGAAGTTTCGCGATGACTTTGGACAGGCAACATTCTTTACTGCAACAGACGGAAATCATGGACGTGGTGTTGCATGGGCAGCAAATAAGCTTGGACAGAAAGCCGTTGTACATATGCCAAAGGGAAGTACACAGACAAGATTTGATAATATTGCGAAAGAGGGTGCTTCCGTAACAATCGAAGAGTTAAATTATGACGATTGTGTAAGACTTGCAGCAAAAGAAGCAGCAGAGACACCACATGGTGTTATTGTTCAGGATACTGCATGGGACGGATACGAAGAGATTCCTTCCTGGATTATGCAGGGATATGGAAGTATGGCTGGGGAAGCTGCTGAACAGTTAAGGGAAGTAGAAGTAAACAGACCTACTCATGTATTTGTACAGGCAGGTGTAGGAAGTCTTGCAGGCGGCGTTGTTGGTTACTTTGCAAACCTTTATCCAAACAACCCACCGAAATTTATCGTAATGGAAGCTGGCGCAGCAGATTGCCTCTATAAAGGAGCAGAAGCTGGTGATGGCGAACCAAGAATCGTTGGTGGAGATCTTCAGACAATCATGGCAGGTCTTGCCTGTGGTGAACCAAATACAATTGGATGGGATATTTTAAGAAACCATGTTTCCGCATTTATTTCCTGTCCAGACTGGGTATCTGCAAAAGGTATGAGAATGCTTGCAGCTCCAGTAAAAGGAGATCCATCCGTAACATCCGGAGAATCCGGAGCAGTAGGAATGGGAGTTATTGCTTCTATTATGACAGATGATGCTTACAAAGAACTCAGAGAAGCATTAGAGTTAGATAACTCCAGTCAGGTACTTATGTTCTCCACAGAGGGAGATACAGACCCTGATAAATATAAGAAGATTGTATGGGGCGGCGAATACCCAACCGTATAAATATATCTTTTAGATAAATGAAATAAAGAAAAATTATCAACAGTGTGGTCGGAGAAAAATTAATATTCCAAATTTTCAGACTCCGTGAAATTTACCAACTGTGGATGAAAGTAATATTTAGGAGGATAAAAATGGCATTAGATTTTCAGAAAATTAATGAAGCAGCAGAAAATTACAGAGCAGACATGGCAGCATTTCTTCGTGCGATGATTTCTCATCCAAGCGAAAGCTGTGAGGAAAAAGAAGTTGTTGCCTGTATCAAAGCAGAGATGGAGAAGTTAAACTTTGATAAAGTAGAAGTTGACGGATTAGGAAACGTTATCGGATGGATGGGAGATGGCGAAAAGATTATCGCAATCGACTCTCACATTGATACAGTAGGTATCGGTAACATTGATAACTGGGAACAGGATCCATACAAAGGATATGAAACAGATGAAATCATTTACGGACGTGGCGGTTCTGACCAGGAAGGTGGAATGGCAAGTGCTGTATACGGTGCTAAAATCATGAAAGACTTAGACCTCATTCCAGAAGGTTATAAGATTATGATTGTTGGTAGTGTACAGGAAGAAGACTGTGACGGAATGTGCTGGCAGTACATTTACAACAAAGACAAAATCGTTCCTGAGTTTGTAATTTCCACAGAGCCAACAGATGGTGGTATTTACAGAGGACATCGTGGAAGAATGGAAATCCGTGTAGACGTTAAAGGTGTTTCCTGCCACGGTTCTGCTCCAGAAAGAGGAGACAATGCAATTTACAAGATGGCTGACATCATCGCTGATGTAAGAGCATTAAATAACAACGGATGTGACGAAAGCACAGACATCAAAGGTCTTGTTAAGATGCTCAGCCCTAAATACAACCCAGAACATTACGAAGATGCACAGTTTTTAGGAAGAGGAACATGTACAGTATCTCAGATTTTCTACACATCTCCTAGTCGTTGTGCTGTAGCAGATAGTTGTGCAATCTCCATCGACCGTCGTATGACTGCTGGTGAGACATGGGATTCCTGCTTAGACGAAATCCGCGCACTTCCTAGCGTTCAGAAATACGGTGATGATGTTAAAGTTTCCATGTACATGTATGACCGTCCATCATGGACAGGAGAAGTATACGAGACAGAATGTTACTTCCCAACATGGATCAACAAAGAAAATGCTGCTCATGTTCAGGCATTAGTAGACGCTCATAAGGGACTCTTCGGAGATAAACGTATGGGACCAGATTCTACAAAAGAACTTAGAAACCGTCCGTTAATCGACAAATGGACATTCTCTACAAACGGTGTAGCAATTCAGGGACGTTACGGAATCCCATGTGTAGGATTCGGACCTGGAGCTGAATCACAGGCACATGCACCAAACGAAATCACATACAAAGATGATTTAGTAAGATGTGCAGCAGTTTACGTTGCAGCAGCAAACCTTTACAACGAAGATAACAAGACAGATGATGTTTCACAGTTCCGCGCTGGAAAAACAGATAATGACATTAAATAATTTATCTTTTTACCTTAGATAAATGAAATAAATGTTGACACTAATAATAATCATCCGATTTATAATGTTCATCCAATAAATGTGTAAAAATACAGTGTCAGGGAAACAGAGATTTGCAAAAATAGCTGTTTTCCTGACAGATTAAAAAGTATCAATCAAAAAAAGCTGTAAATACGAGCAATTATCCAGAGTTATGCAGATATGCGTGTGAGTTTGGCTTGAGTAGTTACAGTAATAAATAAAATAAACAAATTAATAAAAGAGTATTTCAAAATAAGGAGAATAAAAATGGACCAGAAATTACAGGGTTATATTGACAAATTAAACAAATTAAACTTTAAAGAAATGTACAACGGAGATTTCTTCCTCACATGGGAAAAGACAGATGACGAATTAGAAGCAGTATTTACTGTTGCTGAAGCACTTCGTTACATGAGAGAGAACAATATCTCTACAAAAGTATTCGAATCTGGATTAGGAATTTCTTTATTCCGTGACAACTCTACAAGAACTCGTTTCTCTTTCGCTTCCGCTTGTAACCTTCTTGGATTAGAAGTACAGGATTTAGATGAGACAAAGAGCCAGATTGCTCATGGTGAAACTGTAAGAGAAACAGCAAACATGATTTCCTTCATGGCAGACGTTATTGGTATCCGTGACGATATGTACATCGGAAAAGGAAACAAATACATGCATGAAGTAGTAGATTCTGTAACACAGGGAAACAAAGATGGTGTTCTTGAGCAGAAACCTACATTAGTTAACCTTCAGTGCGATATCGACCATCCAACACAGTGTATGGCAGATATGCTTCACATCATCAATACATTTGGCGGTGTAGAAAATCTTAAAGGTAAAAAAGTTGCTATGACATGGGCTTACTCTCCAAGTTATGGTAAACCATTAAGCGTACCACAGGGTGTTGTTGGTTTAATGACAAGATTTGGTATGGACGTTGTACTTGCACATCCAGAAGGATATGACATCATGCCAGAAGTAGAAGAAGTTGCTAAGAAAAACGCAGCAGAAAACGGCGGAAGCTTCACAAAGACAAATTCTATGGCAGAAGCTTTCAAGGATGCAGATATCGTATATCCAAAGAGCTGGGCTCCATTTGCAGCTATGGAAAAACGTACAGACTTATATGCAGAAGGTGACCAGGCTGGAATCGATGCATTAGAGAAAGAATTGCTTGCGCAGAACGCAGAGCATAAAGATTGGTGCTGTACAGAAGAACTTATGTCTACAACTAAAGACGGAAAAGCTCTCTACCTTCACTGCTTACCAGCAGACATCAATGGTGTATCCTGCAAAGACGGAGAAGTTGAAGCTTCTGTATTTGACAGATACCGTGATCCATTATACAAAGAAGCAAGCTACAAACCATACATCATCGCAGCTATGATTCTTCTTGCAAAACAGAAAGATATCACTGGAACATTAGAAGCATTAGCAGACAAAGCTACTCCAAGACACTTCGGCGAATAATTTAAGTCGTTTATTAATTCGCAGGGGGTATAGTTAGAGTGAGTAAAAGAATCGTCATCGCTTTAGGGGGAAATGCACTTGGAAGTAACCTTGAAGAGCAGATGAAAGCCGTAAAGAATACAGCAGTTGCGATTGCTGATTTAATTGAAGAGGGAAACGAAATTGTTATCGCACATGGAAATGGACCACAGGTTGGGATGATTCAGAATGCGATGACAGAACTCAGAAGATCAAATCCTGAAAAGTATGTACAGTCTCCTTTATCCGTATGTGTGGCAATGAGCCAGGGATACATCGGATATGATCTTCAGAATGCACTTCGTGAAGAGTTATTAGATCGTGGAATTCAGAAAGACTGTGCAACAATGCTTACACAGGTTGAAGTAAGTCCGGATGATCCGGCATTTAAAAATCCAACCAAACCAATCGGTTCCTTTATGACAAAAGAAGAAGCAGATGAGCTTGTAAAGGAGAAGGGTTATAAAGTAATCGAAGATTCCGGACGAGGCTACCGCAGAGTGGTAGCTTCTCCAAAGCCAGTATCTATTGTAGAGATTGACACAATTAAAGCATTAGTAGAAAGCAACCATGTTGTCATCGCATGTGGTGGTGGTGGAATTCCTGTATTTAAAACAGGAGGACATCATTTAAAAGGTGCAGCCGCAGTAATTGATAAAGATTTTGCCGCTGAGAAACTTGCAGAACAGTTAAATGCAGACTGTCTGATTATACTTACTGCTGTGGAAAAAGTAGCCATCCATTTTGGCACACCAGAACAGGAGGCACTTTCCGAACTTACACCAGAACTTGCTGAGAAATACATTGAAGAAGGTGAGTTCCCAGCGGGTTCCATGCTTCCAAAAGTACAGGCAGCTGTAGAATTTGCCCAGTCTGGAGAGGGAAGAACATCTCTTATCACCTTACTTGAGAAGGCAAAAGATGGAATTGCCGGAAAGACGGGAACATTAATTCATCAGTAGAGGAGTAAATGTTATGAATAAAGCATTACATACAGACAATGCACCTGCTGCTATCGGACCATATTCCCAGGCAGTACAGGCAGAGAAAACAATTTATGTATCTGGTCAGCTTCCAGTAGACCCTGCAACAGGAGAATTTGCTGGAGAAGACATTAAGGCACAGACAAAACAGAGCCTTACAAACATCAAAAACATCCTTGCATCTGCAGGAGCAGATATGAGTGATGTAACAAAGACTACAGTTTTACTTCAGGACATTGCAGACTTTGGAGCAATGAACGAAGTATATGCAGAATTTTTCACAGAACCATATCCAGCACGCGCAGCTTTTCAGGTTGCAGCTCTTCCAAAGGGTGCAAAAGTAGAGATTGAAGCGGTAGCTGTAATTTCTGAGAAATAATTACGATGAATAACTATTCAGAATCAACTCCTATAGTATCTATAGTGCTTATGAAAAATACATCTGATTCTGAATAGTTAAAATAATCATACGAGAACCATATCAGGAGAAGGGAAACCCGCCAGAATCAGGAAAAGGGAAACCCGCCATTACGATATGTTCTTATAAAGAAAGACTTCCCGTTGATACAGATTGTACTGTGATAACGGGATTCTTTTATATTCTCAACTTGTAATGATTATACGAAAAGGAGAAGAACATATGAAATGGCTTATAAAAAACGGAACCATTGCTTCAGAAGAAAAAACATTTCTGGCTGACTTGTTGTTAGAAGATGACAAAATCATAAAAATCGATACGAACATAGAAGACGCGGAAGCAAAGTGTATTGATGCAGAAGGATGTTATGTTATGCCGGGTGCAGTAGATATTCATACACATATGGATTTGGATGTCGGGATTGCAAGGGCTATTGATGACTTTTATACAGGAACGATTGCCGCGGCCTGTGGTGGGACAACAACTATCATTGACCATATGGCATTTGGACCCAAAGGCTGCAATCTGATGCATCAGGTAAAGGAATATCACAAGCTTGCAGATCATAATGCTGTAGTTGATTATGGATTCCACGGCGTTTTTCAGCATGTGAATGATGATATATTAAAAGAAATGAAAAAAGTTGTCAAAGACGAGGGAATCACCAGCTTTAAAATTTATATGACCTATGACTATAAACTTTCTGATGAAGACATCGTTCGTGTATTAAAACAGGCAAAAGAAGACGACATTTTAATTACGGTTCATTGTGAAAATGATGGCATCGTATCTTACTTCCGAAAGAAATTTGTGGGAGAAGGGAAAACAGAAGTAAGATATCATCCATTAAGTCGGCCAAATGAAGCGGAAGCAGAAGCCATAAACCGTATGTTATATCTTGCAAGTACTATAGGAGATGCTCCTGTATACATCGTACATCTTTCCACGAAAGAGGGATTAGAAGAAATTCGTCAGGCAAAAAAACGAGGACAGAAACACATCGGAGTAGAGACTTGTCCACAGTATTTATTGCTTACAGATGACTTGTATGATGATCCGTCTGAAGGGTTAAAAGCAGTGATGGCTCCACCACTGCGAAAGCCAGCAGATAATGAGGCATTATGGGATGGCCTTAAAAACAATGAAATTGATACGGTAGCAACTGATCACTGTCCATTTACTTTCAAAAAGCAAAAACAGCAGGGAGCAGATGATTTTACAAAATGTCCAAGTGGCGCGCCGGGAGTAGAAGAAAGATTATCTTTATTATATTCTGAAGGTGTGTGCAAAGGCAAAATTTCCATGGAACAGCTTGTAAAATACGCCTGTACCAATCCAGCAAAGGTCGGAGGAGTCTATCCACAAAAAGGTACACTCTCTGTCGGTTCTGATGCAGATATCGTGATCTTAGATCCAAAGAAAAAATGGATAATGACAAAGAAGAAAATGTATGGTGCTGCCGATTATACCTGTTATGAGGGACGAGAGATCGAAGGTAAAATCAATCTTGTAATGCAGAGAGGAAAGATTCTTGTAAAAGGCGGAGAATTCCTCGGTGAAAGAGGAAACGGTAAATATTTAAAGAGAGGAAAAAGCAGCATCGTCTAAAAAAATACAAAAGGGGCAGCAAAACTTATAAAAAGAAAGCAACGCTTTAAAAGCGGGAGGGGACAATGACTGAAAAAACAAAACAACATTTACGACGTTACGTTGTATTTGCTATGGGAATGATTATTGACAGTATAGGAATTGCATTCATTACAAGAGCAGGGCTTGGCACATCGCCAATTTCTGGAATACCATTTGTCTTAAGTTTGATACTTCCACCGTCAATTGGAACATTTACGTTTCTTTTTAACATGGTTTATATTGCAGCAGAGGCAATATTAAGAAAAGAATTTACAAAAGTGCAGGCAGCACAGATACCGATTTCTCTTTTCTTCGCCGTATGTATTGATGCAGCAATGTCAATTATCCCATCCCAGTATGGACAGTTTTATTTATATTCTGTAGCTTATCTTGTGATTGGATGCGTAATTGCAGCATTTGGAATATCACTTGAAGTTATGGCTGACGTTATCATGCTTCCGGCAGAGGCATTAATTCGTGCTATTTCCAAAAAAATCGGGGTTCGTTTTGGAAATGTAAAAATCGGATTTGATACCTGCCTTACCATTATTGCAGTAGTTATTGCACTTCTTTCTTTCCATAAACTGAATGGAGTTCGTGAAGGAACAATATTCGATGCTCTCTTCGTAGGGCAGATGATTAAGTTCTTTGTTGATAAAGGAGAGCCAATGAAGAAAAAATTATTTGGTGTTGCGGAAGAAGTAGAAGAACTGGTAATGGAATTAGAAACAGAAGCAGAATAATATGAATATGTAATTATTTAGAGCGAAATAGCTTTACTTGGTGAATTGGCTTTAAATAGCTATAGAATATTTTTGTAATTTTCTTGTGAGGTGTTTAAGTAGAAATGGAAACATATGAAGAAAGTGTAGAACTTACCAGGACATTTGTCAAAACAGAAAGTACAAATCCCGGGACAGAGGAAGCAGCCATGAGAAAAGCTATCCTTGCTTATCTTAAGGATACTTCCTGTGAAATTCAGCTTGATGATGTAGGAAATGGCAGAAAAAATATAATTGCTACATTATGGCCGGAAAATGCAAAAGATGAAAGTATAAAAGAAAAATACAAAGAAGTTCCAATGTTTATATTTATCTGCCATATGGATACCGTTGTTGTAGGAGAGGGTTGGACAAGGGATCCATTTGGAGCAGAAATAGAAGAACGGGATGGAATTTTACGGATGTATGGCAGAGGAAGCTGTGACATGAAGTCAGGACTTGCCTGTGCATTAACAACCTTTAAAAAGACGGCAAAAAGTCTTGAAAAGGGAGAGATTTCTTTAAAACGTCCGGTGCGAATAATATGCACGGTTGATGAAGAGGGCGATATGACCGGCTCTGACCACATTGTAGAACAGGGATTTGTAAAAAAAGAAGATTATGTTTTAGACTTAGAACCGACAGATGGTGAGATTCAGATGGCACATAAAGGCAGATTATGGTTTCATGTCAATGTAAAAGGAATCACAGCCCATGCCAGCAAGCCAGAAAAAGGAGCGGATGCAATATTTGCAGCATCAAAGCTTATCGTACAAATACAAGAAATATTTGAGCATTTTCCAGAGCATGAAGAACTTGGCTATTCTACCATTACCTTTGGACAGATTCAAGGCGGCTATCAGCCTTATGTAGTACCAGATACCTGCACGATTTTCATTGACTGTCGATTAGCACCTCCAGTAACGGATAAAATTGTTGTGCAAAACTTTGATAAAATCATTAAACAAATTGAAACCCAGATACCGGGAATAAAGATTTCCTACGATATTACAGGCAACCGCCCATATATCGAAAAAAATCCAAACTCCATACTTCTTAAAAACTTAAAAGAAGCCGTGGAGGCAGAAACAAAGCAGAAGGCAGTTGTTAAAGCTTTTACCGGTTACACAGATACTGCGGTTATTGCCGGAAGACTCTACAATACAGAATGTATGTCCTACGGTCCGGGAAGCCTGCAGTATGCACATAAACCAGATGAATTCGTAGAGATTCAGGATATAATAAGGTGTGAAAAAGTAATGAATCATCTGGTAGTGTCCCTGTGTGAAGAGAGATAAACAGACTGACAGACGAAACTCCGAGGAAATACTATAGAATAATTGCTTCGTATCACTGCGCTCTTAATACTCGCCCGCATTAAGAGCTTGCTCTAAGGCGCAATTATTCTATAGTATTTCCTCGGAGTTTCTGTTTATTAAAAATCTGATGGGAATATGAGATATGCTTCCTTCGGTACGTCTTCCCGGTAAAAATCAAGAAACCTCCCCTCTTTTCTTTTGTGTAAAAATAGTTTATTATTATGCAAGATATTTGAAATGAGGTGAACATAATGTTTTGTAGCAATTGTGGTGCAAAAGCAGAAGGAAATTTCTGTAAAAACTGTGGAGCTCCACTTCCAAAAGAAGAGCCAGATACAGGAAAGAATAGTGAATCCATTGATGCGGAATATAAAGTATATGATGAGGAAGAAGACCAGAAGAAAAAAGATAAGCAAAAGAACGTAAAGGTCACGATAAAGAATAAAAGAGGTGGTTCTTCAAGAAATACAATGACAACAAAGAGAAAGCGTCGTTCCGCTTTAAGTAGTGGTGGAGATGCTGTATCAAGTGCAGCTTCCGCAGCAGGGAATGTTGTAGGAAAAAGTGTGAAGACAGCAGGCAATGTCCTTTTTACCGGTTTACATTGGCTTTGTGCTTTATTAATGCTTGGAATCGTATTACAGATTTTTAAAAACGTGTGGAACTATACCAGCATAAATACGATTATGGAACTGGCATCTTCAAGAGATATGGATACTATCGCATTTGTTGGTGGAAGTGCTTTCTTCATTCTGTTTGGAATCATTGAAGCTCTGTGGATTCTTGGTTCTAAAAAAGTGATGGATATGGGAGTACTTAGAAACATAGATACCGGAAGAGGAATTTTTGCATTTGGATTATTCTTAGTTATTACGGTACTTGCTCCATTTATTGACGGAATCCTTTCCTTTGGATATAGCGGAATGGAAGGTGGTAAATGGATTTTACATGCATTTACAGGAAGTAATGGAATATTTTACTTCGCAGTAGTTGGATTAATAATTTCTTTTATTCGTAAGATGAGAGGAAGTATCAGGGGAATGATTGCATAAATCTCGATTTGTAGTGTTAAACAGACGCCGCTATAAAGGTAGTAACAATCGGATTGCCAGAAGTAATATTGAAAAGAGAGACTAAAAAAATCCCATTTTGCGACTTTGTGCTACGGAATTTTGACCATAGAACCTTCGCATTCGTTTCTGCGAAGGTTCTGTTTTATTGGGCAAAATGGAGCGTTTAGCACAACGGAACAAAATAGGATATTTTTTATGTTTCTTATCTAAATATTTCTAAAAATCCGGCCATATTGCCCTAAACAACGGCGTCTGTTTAACACTATAAATCGGGATTTAAAAACACACTTTACAGCCACGGCTTTTTGGACAGCTGGAGATAGAACCATGACGGATTACTCTTGAGCGGCTAAGTGTTGGGCAGTTTGGAGTCCTGTGATAAACAGAGCCGCCAGGAGTCCAGTAGACAGTACCATAGCTTGCTTTAGAAGAGGACTTCTTTTTGCTGTTTTTCTTTTTTGTAGTTACGCTAACTTTGCAAGTCGCTTTTTTACCAGACTTTGTATAAACAGTAATTCGGACGTTTCCAGCTCGGCGAGCCTTAATGACTCCTTTTCTTTTGTAAACAATAATTTTTTTGATGGATATATTATACAATGGATTAACTTCTTAAAACAATAAAATTAATAAAAAATATAAGAATATAGCAAAGATAGCTATTTTACGCATACTAATAAATAAAACAAGGGTATTTAATTTTCAGTGGAGATTGTTATGAGTAAATATTATCCAGATATCAGTCATTATCATCCAGTGAGGAACTGGGGAAAAGTAAAAAATAATTGTCCTTTTTTGATTGCAAAGGCAACGCAGGGGACTTCTTATATTGATGAGACTCTATACACGAATATAAGAGAATGTGAAAGACGGGGAATCCCATACTGGCTATATGCATTTTTAAATAGGGGAGATGAAGTAGCGCAGACCAGATTTTTAGTGGAAGTCTGTAAAGAACGAGTAGAGAAGCATTTTGTAGGTTATGTACTCGATGTGGAATCAGGCAATACAGAAGATGGTGTGGAGAGTGCATTAAATTATTTAAAGAAACAACGACATAAAATGATGCTTTATACAATGTATTCAGAATATGAAAAATATGAAAGAATTATCCGTCGACGGCCAAAAAAATGTGCCTGGTGGGAGGCAAGATATGGGCTAAATGATGGGTTATACCGTCCAAGATACAGTGCACACCAGGGGGCAGATCTGCAGCAGTTTACTTCAAATGGAAGCTGTCCGGGAATACCGGGAAGAGTAGACTTAAACCGGATTACCGGACAGGGGAAAAAAGAAAGATGGTTTCGTGAGTCAGGAAGAAGCAGTTAGATTTAAATTTAAGATGCGGTTTTTAAGTGTACAAAAATGCAATGAGGTATTTTCGTACAGCGATATAAAACATTTGATATATATGCCGTTCTTTTTTTGTTGAACAAAAATATTTCAAATGATAAAAAATCTCGTCAGAGCCGCTGGCTCTTGCATCACATAAAAAAGCGTTATAATAACACTGAATAAAATCCTATCTTTTATATAGGAATTTATTCGGTGTTATTTTTTGCATAAAGTCACGTCATCCATTGGATATTTTAATTTATGCAAAATACCAGACACGAAAAGTTAATTTTACAAAAATAGCAGTACGAGGCAGCAAGAAAGACTGTACAAAAGTTTATCCATGCGGCAAAGCCGAAGGAGATTATTTTTACAAGGAACACAACAGAAAGCATTAACTTAGTTGCTTACAGTTATGGATTAACAAACTTAAAAGCAGGCGATGAAATCCTGATTACAATTCAGGAACATCACAGCAATATTCTTCCGTGGCAGATGGTAAGCCGTCATACAGGAGCGGTTCTTAAATATTTAGAATGTGAGCCAGACGGTTCTTTTACTGAAGAAGCAATGAATACCGCTATCACAGAAAAAACAAAAATTGCTGCTATCACACAGGTTTCCAATGTACTTGGCAGAAAAAATCCGGTAGAAAAGATTATAAAAAAGGTACATGAGAAAGGAGGCATAGTTCTTGTCGATGGTGCACAGAGCGTTCCGCATATTCCAGTTGATGTACAGAGTCTTGACGCAGATTTCCTTGTTTTTTCTGGTCACAAACTGATGGCTCCGATGGGAATCGGTGTCCTGGATGGAAAAGAAGAACTTCTAAAAATAATGCCCCCATTCCTTACCGGTGGAGAAATGATAGAATCCGTAACAAGAGATAGTGCTGTATTTGCGGAACTCCCACATAAGTTTGAGGCAGGAACAGTAAACGGCGGTGCTGCAGCAGGACTGAAAGCAGCGATTGAATATATCGAAGAAGTTGGTTTTGATACTATCGAGAGAAAAGAAGCAGAACTTACCCAATATGCGATGGAAAAAATGCGTAAAAATCCATATATTCATATTCTTGGAAGTGAGAAAGCAAAAGAGCATTGTGGTATTATCAGTTTTACCTTAGAGGGAGTCAACCCAAGTTGTGGCGATGACATTGTCTTAGAATTAAAAGTAGAAGACGATGTGATAACAGACGGAGCATTTGTAGGAAGTGGTTGTGCCATTTCACAGGCATCGGTTGATATTATGCTTGATATGATCATCGGAAGAAAAAAAGAAGAAGCATTACATTTGGCAGAACTTTTCTACAAAATGATTCGGAGCGAAGCCGATGAAAATGAGATAGAAGAACTCGAAGAAGCCGGGGCGCTTCAAGATATCGCACATATGCCGGCGAGGGTAAAATGTGCCTTGCTAGGCTGGAGAACCTTAAAGGAAATGATTAAATAGTAATTCGGAGAGATGAACAGACGCTGCCAGAGAAGAATGAGTAGCCAGAGTGCCAGAAGAACTTAGAAAGTACCAAAAAAGTATTCCATTTTGTTCCGTTGTGCTAAACGCTCCGTTTTGCCTAAAAATCCGGCTACATTGCCTTAAACAACGGCGTCTGTTTAGCACTACAATCAGAATTTATTTTTCCCCCCAATCAGCCATCATGCCGCCTTGCCTCTCTACATGTCCCCCTAAATCCTTTAATATTTAGTTTCGCGAGATGGGATGTATGATATAGTATAAGGAAATATCAATAAAAAAAGAAAAAGTTTTTGGAGGATAATCATATTATGACAGAAAAAGAAAAAATGCTGAAACAAATGATCTATGATGCAAATTATGATAAAGAATTATTAGAGGAGAGAGTGCAGGCAAAAGAATTGTGTTATGACTATAATCAGCTTCGTCCATCTGATGAAGAAGGACAGAAAAGAATAATGCAAAGGTTACTTGGAAAGACAAAAGAAAGCTTTACAATTATCGCTCCGTTTTGGTGTGATTATGGATATAATATTGAGATTGGCGAGAATTTCTTTGCAAGTCATAACACGGTGATTCTTGATGAGGCCAAAGTGGTTTTTGGAGATAATGTATTTGTCGCTCCTAATTGTGGTTTTTACACGGCGGGACATCCAATTGACTTTGAGCAGCGGAATAAAGGTTTGGAGTATGCTCATCCGATTACAGTTGGCGATAACGTCTGGATTGGGGCAGGGGTACATGTAATGCCGGGTGTTACGATTGGCAGTAATGTGGTAATTGGTGGCGGAAGTGTTGTAGTAAAAGATATACCGGACAATAGTGTGGCGGTGGGAAATCCATGTAAGGTTATTCGGGAAATTACTGATTGATAGAGAAAGACAGGCGAATAGAAAGTAAAAGTATGCTACAAAGACATAGTTACTTCCAGATAACTATGTAATCAATTTGTGCGTACTTTTTTTCTTGCTATTTTTTCGACATAATAGTGCTATCTTAAGATATAATTAGCAGAAGATATAATAGAAAATGTTATATGTTCTGGACAAGAAAAATACAGATAAGAGCTAATTGGCAAAATTTTCTACAAATTGTGACGTACAGATCGTACGAATGATTTTTTAAACACACTCCAGTAATTAAGACTTCCTGCACCTGTAGGAAGCATATTTCATTTAGAGTGAATTTGATAGATTTAGATAATTTTGCACAGGACGAGATTTAGTTTGTAGAAAAGAAGTTGACAGGAGAGACTGTGATAAAGCCTATGTCAGATTTCGATATTAGAGAAAATCAGGATGTGCTAAAAGCATATTTAAATGGGCGTTTTGGAACAGTTCCAGTATAAATTCCCTCTTGTTTTTCTCACTCTATACCCGTATAATAGCAGAGAAAAAGTATACGGTAAACCATGAGTACCATGACACAGCCTCTTTCCTATGAGATAATAACCCCAGGAGGTTATGTTATGGA
>NZ_CAKRCF010000016.1 GCF_934307085.1 uncultured Anaerobutyricum sp. | reverse complement strand
ACAACAACTGTTACAACGATAGGGAACATAATCTTCTCTGTTTTTGTAACCGTTCTTAACTGTTCCATCTTAATCTGGCGTTCCTTTTCTGTGGTAAGGAGCTTCATGATTGGCGGCTGAATAATTGGAACGAGTGACATATAAGAATATGCCGCTACTGCGATTGGTCCCATTAAATCTGTCTGTCCAAGCTTTCCTGCAAGAAAAATAGAAGTAGGACCATCGGCTCCACCGATAATAGAAATCGCTGCTGCTGCCTTTCCGTTAAATCCCATAAGCATTGCAAGGAAGTAGGCACTGTAAATACCAAACTGTGCCGCAGCTCCCAACAGAAAACTTGCTGGGTTGGCAATCAGCGGACCAAAGTCTGTCAGGGCACCAACGCCTAAGAAAATCAGAGAAGGGAGAATACTCCATTCATCTAATAAATAAAAATAATGTAACAACCCGCCATCTTCCATAATGGACGGATATAAGTTAACAAGCAGCATACCAAAGGAGATTGGCACTAATAACAGCGGCTCATACCCCTTTGCGATGGCCAGATATAAAAAGACTAAAGCAACCAGTATCATAATAAAGTTACCTGGCTTTAAGAATGCAAATCCAGTCTGCGCTGCAAGATTCATCATCGTCTCTGCAACATAATTCATAAATCTTCCTCCGTTTTACTTTGCATTAGTTCATTGTAGCCAGTACATCTCCGCCTTCTACTGTATCGCCAACTGCAACTTCCACACTTGCCACAACACCATCCTGAGAAGCACAGATTTCATTCTCCATCTTCATAGCCTCTAATACAATAACTGCATCACCTTTCTTTACAGAAGCACCTGCCTGTGCCTTTACTGCTACAATCTTACCTGGCATTGGAGCTGTAATCTTTACTGCACCAGCACTTCCAGAAGCCTTTGGAGCTACTTTTTTTGCTGGAGCTGGAGCTGCTGCAGGTGCACTTACTGGCGCTGCACTTGCTTCTCCTGCACCTAATTCTTCTACTGCTACATCGTAAGCAACACCATTAACTGTAATTCTATAATTTTTCATCATAAATCCTGCTACTAAAAACATATACAAATATGTATATGTCAGATGATTCGCCATCTATTTGATTAGATATAGAGGTTATCATCTAAATAGCTTTTCCTTTCCTATTCTTTGATATCCGCCGCCTGATTTTTGCGGACGAGACTGTATTCTTGCTATCTTCTCTTTACTCTCTTAATAGAACGAACGACCAGCTTATCTGCACTGACTGCTGCTCCTCCATTCGCTGCCATGATTGCCGCTGTGATTACTGCGACAAGTTCACCATCATCCACAAGTTCCTCTTCTTCCACAACTTTTTCAAGAATCGGACGCTTTGGAGCCGGTCTTTCTTCCTGTGCAGCCTTTTTCTCTTTCTTAGAAGAACGGTTTTTTAACGCTCTTTCAATAGATGGAATATATACAAAAAGAGAAATCAGTAAAGAAATGAAAATCAATACTGCAAATACAGTTCCCATACCCATTAAAGTATTTAATAAGGCCTGTTCAAATGTACTCATACTCTCACCTCACTATACTGCCGTATGCTTCTTTGTCACTGGAGTTACTTTCTTTCCGTAAAGCATTTCATAAGCAGCAATCAGACGCTTTCTTGTTGCGTCCGGCTCAATGATGTCGTCTACATATCCTCTTTTTGCAGCTGCTAATGCACTGCTCTGTCCCTCTGCATACTCTGCAGTCTTCTCTGCGATAAGAGCCATCTTGTCCTTATCCGTAGCAATCTCTTCTGCATACATGATGCGGACTGCCTGTTCTGCATCCATCATTCCTACAGATGCCTGTGGCCATGCTACAACAAAATCCGCTCCAATGGCTTTTGAATTCATTACTTCAGCTGCGGTTCCGTAAGCCTCTCCCGCAATAAGATTAATACGAGGTACGCTAACCTGTGCGAGTGTTGCGGTAAACTTTGCTAATGCTAATGCCTGCTTTCTCTCTTCATGTGCATTGGCACGAAGCCCTGTCACATTCGTTACTGTAAGAAGAGGAATAGCAAATGCATCACAAAACTTGATAAACCTCTCTGCTTTTTCAAGGCCATTTCTTGTTAAAACGGACTCACCATCTACTGGCTGGTTTGCAACAGCACCTACTGTCTCTCCATTCAGGCGGATAAATGCTGTCACCATCTCTTTCGCATAGGCTGCCTTTGTCTCTATGTACATATTGCTGTCAGAAATAGATTTCAAAATATAAGCGGCATCATATGCGGCGTCGTTTAACTCAGGAATCACTCTGTTTAAATCATCATCATTTTCAAAATAAGCATCTTCTGCCTCATAATCAGAAGGAAGTACATCAACGAGAATACGAAGCTGGTCAAGAAGCGCTTCTTCTGTCTCACATACAAAATCTACGTTACCTGCCTGCTCAGACTGGAACTGTGCTCCTGCTGTATTCTGACGAGATTCCTCATTCCCCTCTAATGTGTTCGGGCTGTTGATAAAGAGACTCGCATTCTCTTTCTCCATTAATGTGAAATCCGACATTGCTGACATAACAGCACTTCCACCTCCGCACATACCAAATACGGCGGAAATCTGTGGAATCATCCCAGATGCCAGTGCCTGCTTATTAAAAATTGTTCCAAAAGCGTGAAGAGCATCTGCCGCTTCCTGTAATCTAAGTCCTGCACAATCCAGCATTCCAACGATTGGCGCGCCTGTTTTCATCGCCAGATCATAAAGGGAAGCAATCTTTTTTGCATGCATCTCACCTACAGAACCGCCAAGTGCGGTAGCATCCTGACTATAAACATAAACCATGCGGTCGTTAATAACTCCGTATCCAGTGATAACACCATCACCTTCTACCTTCTTTGCACCGAGATTATAATCGGTATTGCGAGCGGAAACATATCCACCAACTTCCACAAAACTGTGGTCATCAAACAGATATTCAATGCGCTCTCTGGCATTCATTTTTGAATTACCCATATTCTTTCCTCCATAAAAATGCTATATTGTATACCTTGTTGCTCTTTCATTCTATGTAATAATAACAAATTATTATCATATTCGCAACCATTTTCTGTTAGTTATTTAACATTTATTTTATTTTGTCCATTCCACTAAACAAAATGAACATTCTGCCTATTTGCAAATTTTTTAACAATTCTTTCGATTTTCTTTCTGAATCCTCTATTTTTTTCAGGAATCTCTATGTATTTTTCCTGTTTTTCTCTATTTTATCTTTAAGATTCCTTTTTCACATTATATTTCTAATTTTATTTTGTTATAATTTTAACGTATTTTGCCATTCAATTACCATCTCACTCTCCCTCACTTTTTCGTCATTTTCTACAAAATATTCTCATTTCATCAGACAAGTTCCGTTTTTCTTTATAATTTTATTCTTTTTTAAATCATTCTTTTTCTTCTGCACATATTTCTCCTTACCTTTTTCAAATCAAAGATATAGTATCCAAAATCAACATTGAACTATTTTTGTCAAAGTTTTTCTATAAATAATTTTCATCTATTATTATTGACATACTTTCTTAAGTGTAACATGCTCCCACCGCTTAAATCATAGATTTTGAAGTGGGAGCTTCTTGCCCAATGGCTCTACTGAGCCAAGTATCTACAAGCTATCCTCGCGTACCCCGCGATTCTTTTGCCCAGATATGGACATATTTTCTTATTATCAACTTATCCGGATACGGACAGTTTATTATGTTAAATTCCAATAAATGACTCACTCCCCTCGTTCTCCCAAACCATTATCCTTTTTATTTAGAATCAAACACACCACAACTTCTTCCTGACGTTTTTCAACCTTCTCTTCACAAATGCAGGAACAGGAAAACATTTTGTCAAAAAGGCAAATGATAGCAATATTTTTTCAAGAAAAGCCCGTAAACTTGCACAAATACTTCTTTATTTTTTCGTTCAAAAAAGGTATAATAAACAAAATAAACAATTCTTTCACAATAAAGGAGGACCTCTTATGGAAAACCGCAAAATTCAATTTCGTTCAAAAGCCTGTAATCTGCATCTTTCTGCCTATCCTGGACATTTCGCAACAAAGCATTCTCACGTCAACTACTTCTTAGATATGACAACATTAAAAGTACGGCAGTCTAATGCCGAAGAAGCAGCAAGAGCATTAGTTCCACTTTATAAACATAACACTGTCGTCGATACAATCGTATGTCTTGACGGTACAGAAGTAATCGGTGCATTTTTAGCAGAAAAGCTTACTGAAAGCGGATTCTTCTCTTACAATCAGCACAAATCTATCTATATTGTTACCCCAGAGATAGATTCAGACGGTCAGATGTTCTTCCGCAAAAATATCCAGCCAATGATTAAAGATAGAAATATCATTATTTTAATGGCATCTGTTACAACTGGAATCACAATTAATCGAAGCTGGGAATGTATCGAGTACTATGGCGGTAAACTGCAGGGAATCTCTGCAATCTTCAGTACTCTTTCTGAATACGGCAATCTGCCTGTCAATGCTCTCTTTACTCCAGATGATATTCCTACTTATCATACATATAATAAGCATGACTGCCCATATTGTAAGAGCGGTCAAAAAATTGATGCTCTTGTAAACGGACATGGATATTCTGAACTTCTTTAGTTCGAACATTCATTTAAAATAATATTCACAATACTTTAGAAAATTCATGTTTTCTTTTGATAGAAAATTCTGATTTTTTAGTCAAAAGAAAAAACCGAATAAAGGTATTATGTGACAGTTATATCTTAGAACACGCAAATTTTATACTGCAGCTTTTATGTAGCAAAATAGTATATCTTTACATAATACTTTTATCGGTTTTTAATTCTTATAAATCACAATCTTCATCTTTCTTTTTTCTTCTTACCCTTGCGTTGATAAGGATCTTCATCTGCCCGATTAAATTCCTAACGTCAGACTAAAACATCTAATTGAAATTCCCGCGAAATATTACCTTCCCCAAAATAGAAATATAATTATTATATCCCCTGAATCTTATATATACAAAATATATTTTTATCTTTTGACATATTTCTACTTAAAAAATTAAATTCTACACCGGTACATCTATTGATGCTGCCACTTCTTCCATTGCCTCTTCCATAAAGTTTTGTTTTTGTACTTCATCAATATCCGGGAGTTCTTCAATAGAGGAAACACCGAAACACCGCAAGAATTCTTCTGTTGTTCCAAATACAATAGGATGTCCTATCGTATCAAGTCGGCCAAGCTCTTTTATCAAACGATATTCAAGAAGTTTATTTACCGCAAAGTCACTCTTTACTCCTCGGATCGCCTCGATTTCCTGTTTCGTTACAGGCTGTTTATAGGCAACGATAGAAAGCGTCTCTAACATAACATCCGTTAAAGAACGCTTTTTCGGTTGGCTTACCAACTTTTTCACATATTCGTAGGTCTCAATTTTTGTACATATCTGATACGCTCCATCCAATTCAATCAGGCAGATTCCTCTGTCCTTTCCGGCGTAATCCCCCTTCATTTCCTCTAACAATTTTTTTAATATATCTTCTTCTATGTCAAGAACTTCTGATAATCGAGAAAGCGTAACGGACTCTCCCATCGTAAAAAGAATTGCCTCAATAATTCCTTTTATTCTCTCTTTATCCTTCATAATACCTCTTCACCTGCTTCTTTTCCAATTCCTTTTTAGTTACAAATGAACTGTTCCCTTTGTCACGGACATTGTTATGCCAAATCCTACGGATTTCAGCGACGCATATTTCTAATTATCTTTTATTTTGCGTCTGTTAGTCTGTTATTCGGTATCCCTATTCGCAGGAATCTAAGTATATCTCCGCAAAGTTATGTTCCTGACTTACCTTTATCTCTCCTACCTTCATCAGTTCAAGTACCGCAAGGAAAGTTACGATTACCATCTCTTTAACAGGCTGAATATCAAGAAGCGTTCGGAAATTTATTTTTTTCAGTCCACGAATCTGGCGTCGTATATCAGCCATGCGATCTTCCACTTTATATTTTTCTTTCTGAATCTTCCCAAAATGGCTTCGCACTGGATCCTCTCTATCCTTTTTCCGGCGCATGACCATACGGAATATCTGATTTAACTTTTCTAAAGTAATGTCACCAACAATTTCTTCCGGGTGGATTGGCTCTTCGTAGTACTTGATTTCTTCTGGTACGGTTTCTGATTTGAAGAATACCTTCTGGGCGTCTACGCTTAAATCCTTTAATTCCTCTGCGGCATATTTGTACATTTTATATTCGGTAAGACGGCGGACTAACTCTTCTCTCGGATCTTCTTCCTCTTCTTTTTCTGGCTGTGGAAGCAACATTTTTGACTTTATCTTCAACAATGTCGCTGCCATAACGAGGAACTCGCTCATTGATTCCATTGAGTAACTTTTTTCCATCTCACGAATGTATTCCATGTACTGGTTCGTGATTTCCACAATTGGAATGTCGTATATACTTACTTTATTTTTCTCTATTAAATGTAGAAGAAGGTCCAGAGGACCTTCAAATACATCCAGTTTAATATCAATTTTCATGCTCTGCTCTAAGTCTCTTTCGGTCAATATCTATTGATGCCTCATCTAACATAGGAAGAGGTATCTCCTTTGGCTCTGGAAGAAATTCTACTTTATAAATGATAGCGGCAAGTGCAGGAATCGTAATCTTAAACTTTCTCTTCCACCACTTATAGCCCGTTGTTTCTGCCACGATGTCTTCCTTTGGTCCCTCAAAATATCCACCATACTCTTTTCGCTCACCAGATAATACTTCATGAAGAACTGCATAATGGTCATAACCAAATTCAAAGTTATTATACTGTGCATCACTCATGTTCAGTACAATAATGAAATGATCCTCTCCACACATTCTCTCGTAAATGTACACTCTCTCCTCAACCGCTTCCACCTCAATCCATCGGAAGTTCGCAGAATTATAATCTCCATTGAAAAATGCTGGTTCACTGATATAAAGATGATTTAAATCCTTCATAAAACGTTGGAAATCCTGATGTTTTGGATAGTCTAAGAGCATCCAGTCACATTCTTTTTCCTCATCCCACTCTCTAAACTGACCAATCTCATTACCCATGAAATTAAGCTTCTTGCCAGGATGAGTGTACATGTAAGTGTAAAGAGTCTTTGCCTGCTGGAACTTTAAGTCATACTCGCCCCACATTTTCTGCAAAATGGTTGCCTTTCCGTGTACCACCTCATCGTGAGAAAATGGTAACAGATAATGTTCATTATAAAAATACATCATAGAAAATGACAGCTTATGATAATGGAACTTTCTGTCATATGGATGAATTCTAAAATAATCTAACGTATCATTCATCCATCCCATATCCCACTTATAATCAAATCCCAGGCCGTCATACTCTACCGGTGCAGTTACTTTCGGGAAGTTCGTAGAATCTTCTGCAATAAGCATAACAGAAGGATGTAACTTTTGCAAACCAGAATTCATGCATTTGATAAAATCAAGCGCGCCTTCATTAATTCCCTTCGAAGAATCTCCCTGCCAGTAAATAGCATTACTAATCGCATCCATACGGATGCCGTCAAAGTGGAACTTCTCCATCCAGAAATTCGCGGAGGACTGTAAAAAGCTTCTCACTTCACCACGGTAATAGTTAAAATTACAGGTGCCCCACTCACTATAACCCTTATCATCGTCCGCATATTCATAAAGAGCCGTTCCATCAAACTTATTCAGCGCATAAGTATCCGCAATAAAATGTACCGGAACAAAGTCCATGATAACACCAATTCCTTCTTTATGGAAAAGATCTACCATCTCCATTAATTCCTTTGCTGTTCCATAACGGGAAGTTGGACAGAAATATCCGCTTGCCTGATATCCCCAGGAACAGTCTGCTGGATGCTCAGTTAGCGGCAGAAATTCTACATGCGTATATCCCATTTCTTTAACATATGGAATAAGCTGCTTTCCTAACTCCTGATAATGATACCAGCCATTCTCCTCGTCCGCCTCATTCTTTCGCCAGGAACCGGCATGCACCTCATAAATATTTACCGGAAGATCATAATTCTTACTTCTCTTCTTCATCCACGCTTCATCTGAAAAATGATAGCCTTCCAAATCTACGATAACCGATGCTGTATCCGGTCGTATCTGTGAACCAAAACTGTACGGGTCAAAACGATCCATAACAATTCCATCCGGCTGATAAATACGGTACTTGTACATCATTCCCGGCTTCGCATCCTTTTGTACACATTCAAACACGCCGCTCTGTGCATCCTGAATCATCTCATCTTCTGTGCCATCCCATCCGTTAAACTCTCCAATCAATTCAATCTTTTCCGCATTCGGCGCATAAACTCGAAATAACACACCATTCTTTGTCAGGTGTGCTCCAAAATATTCATACGCATCAAACGCTTTTCCAATATAAAATTCATGTAAATTCATAATCGTATCCCCTCATCATTTTATTTTGCCCAGATATTTACTTCTATTTTAAGCAATTTTCTTAAGATTGGCAACAAGGAAATGCATATTTTTAGGCACTGACCATAAAATGTACTAATTCTTATTTGGAGTATCATATGCAAAAATATTTTTCCAAAAAAATTACACGAAAATTCTTTTATTTCTTTGCATTTTTTCTGATAACAAGTTTTCTGACAGGAACTATTCTTTTTCCTGTGAAAATGGTTTCTTTGGCTTCTTCTGGTAATTCTATGGAAAACTCTTTAAATCCACTTTCTGATAATTCAGGAATCAATGAGCTTTCTAATCGTTTGAAAAATATTACTACTTCTAATAATATTTCTGTTCAAGCTACCACTAATAGTACCTCTAATACTTCTCATCAAACTAACTCTGAAAGTTCCAACGCCTCTTCTGCAAACGCTGGTTTTCAATCTGCTGCGCCTAATGCTATTTTAATGGAAGCCACTACTGGTACAATTCTTTATGAAAAAGATGCAGACAAAGAAAAGCCTCCTGCAAGCGTCACAAAAGTTATGACTCTCTTACTTATCTTTGAAGCTCTTTCAAAAAAGCAGATTACCTTAAATGATACAGTTACCGTCAGCGAACACGCTGCATCTATGGGAGGCTCCCAGGTATTTTTAGAACCAGGTGAAACCCAGACCGCAGACACTATGATAAAATGTATTGCTGTCTCCTCCGCTAACGATGCATGTGTGGCTATGGCAGAACACATCAGTGGTAGCGAAGATGCTTTTGTCGCTAAAATGAACGAGAAAGCACAGGCTCTTGGCATGAAGCATACACATTTTGTAAATTGCTGCGGATTAGATGCGGACGGACATTACACAAGTGCAAGGGATATCGCCTTAATGTCAAGAGAACTGATTACGAATCATCCAGACATTTTCCATTATACAACAATCTGGATGGAAAATATTACACATGTAACAAAACGAGGAGAATCTGAGTTTGGACTTTCTAATACTAATAAATTACTCCGGCAATATCAGGGAGCAACTGGACTAAAAACCGGAAGTACCTCCAAAGCCGGCTTTTGTTTAAGCGCCACCGCAGAACGCAATCACATCTCCCTTATCGCTGTCGTTATGGCATGCCAGAGCGCAAAAGAGCGGGTAAAAGACTGTTCCTCTTTACTTGATTACGGTTTCTCTCTCTGCAAGATTTACACCGATAAACAGCCTCCCGCACTCTCCACCATCCCCGTACATAATGGCACAAAAGAATTCATTTCCTGCAAATATGAGAAAAACTTCTCCTATGTTTTTACTTCGGAAATCAACCAAAATAACATTCAGAAAAAAGTGGTATTCCAGAAAAATCTCTCTGCTCCCATTAAGAAAAATCAGGTGATTGGAAAATTAGAGTACTCTTATAATAATAAAAAAATGGGGGCAGTTTCTATATTAGCTTCAGAAACGGTAGGGAAAGCGAAATATACGGATTATTTTCAGAAACTACTATTGAATTTATAAAATAGTAATTTGATGAGCTGGCAACAGATGCCGCTAGAGAAAAACGAGCAGCCAGATTGCCAGAAAAACTGTTGAGAAGAAGCATGAAAAAAATCCCCATTTTGTTCCATTGTGCTAAACGCTCCATTTTGCCCAGTAAAGCAGAACCTTCGCAGAAACGAATGCGAAGGTTCTATGATCAAAATTCCGTAGCACAAAATCGCAAAATGGGGGGGATTTTTTCGTATTCTTTGTGCAATCCGAACACAACCCTCTCGGCAACGGTATCTGTTCAGCTCCACAAATTACTATTTACAAAATATCAATATGTTCTCCAGCCAATGCCTTATTCATGCTTCTTACCGCACAGAACTTTCCACACATAGAGCAAGTATCCTCATGTTCTGGTTTTCTGTCATCGCGGATTGCTTTGGCTGTTTCCGGATCCATTGCACATTCCCACTGTGCTTCCCAATCTAAAATACGGCGGGCATCTGCCATCTTATCATCTATCTCTCTTGCGCCACGGACACCTTTTGCGATATCGGCTGCATGTGCCGCAATTTTTGATGCCATGATTCCCTGTTTTACGTCTTCAAGATTTGGAAGTGCAAGGTGTTCTGCTGGTGTAACATAGCAGAGGAATGCAGCGCCGTTTTGAGCAGCGATTGCTCCACCGATAGCGGATACAATATGGTCATAACCTGGTGCAATATCTGTTACGATTGGTCCAAGTACGTAGAATGGTGCTCCAGAACAAATAGTGGACTGTAACTTCATGTTTGCAGCGATCTGGTCCATTGGCATATGTCCCGGTCCTTCTACCATAACCTGTACATTTTTCTCCCACGCACGCTTAGTAAGTTCGCCAAGACGAACTAATTCTTCAATTTGACATACATCGGAACCGTCGGCAAGACAGCCTGGACGGCAGGCATCTCCGAGGGAGATTGTTACATCGTATTCCTGACAGATATCAAGAATTTCATCGAAATATTCATAGAAAGGGTTTTCTTCTCCTGTCATTGTCATCCATGCAAATACAAGAGAACCACCACGGGATACGATATTCATTTTTCTTTTATGCTTTTTAATCTGGTCGATTGTCTTTCTTGTAATTCCACAGTGTAATGTTACGAAGTCTACACCATTTTCTGCGTGAAGACGTACTACATCAATAAAGTCTTTTGCGGTAAGAGTATCTAAGTCTCTCTGATAGTGAATTACAGAATCATAGATTGGTACTGTTCCAATCATTACAGGACATTCGGAAGTCAGTTTTTTACGGAACGGTTCTGTATTTCCGTGGGAAGATAAATCCATGATGGCATCTGCTCCCATGTTTACTGCTTCCATTACTTTTTTCATTTCTATATCATAATCTTTACAGTCTTTTGATACACCAAGATTTACATTAATCTTTGTTTTTAACATAGAGCCAACACCCTGTGGATCTAAGCATTTATGATTTTTGTTCGCGCAGATAGCAACTTTTCCTTCTGCTACTAATGCTCTGATTTCTTCTGGTGTCATTCGTTCTTTTGCTGCAACCTTTTCCATCTCTGGAGTAATGATATTTTTTCTTGCTGCATCCATTTGTGTTGTGTAATTTCTCATCTTTTGTTACCTCCAATTTTGTAAATACTATTTATAGTGCCATTTTTATAAAGCTTAACTAATCTGTTCATTTCATTACTTTATATACATTGACACTTGTCTGTTACTATGTTTACAAATCCCACATATGATTTAGCGGGCCATTTCCCTGTCCAAGATCCAGCATCGCTCCAATCGCTCCGCTGATGTATGCTTTTGCCTTTTTTACGGATTCTTCTACAGGAAATCCCTTTGCCAGATTTGCCGCTATCGCACTTGAAAGTGTACAGCCGGTTCCATGTGTGTTTGGATTATCGATTCTTTCTGCTGGATACCAAACGGCTTTTTCTTTTTTTTCTTCCTGTAAAAAACTCTCATAAAGCAAATCGTCCGCATTTTCCTCGCTGTGACCGCCCTTGCTTAAGACTGCACAGTTCCATCTGTCTGCAATGACTTTTGCCGCTTTTTCCCTTGTTTTTTTATCTGTGATTTCTATGCCCGATAAAAATTCGGTTTCTGGAATGTTCGGGGTTAGCAGGGAAACTTTTGGATATAATTTCTCATATAATATTTTTCTTGTTGTTTCTTCTACTAAAACCGTACCGCTTGTCGAAATCATCACCGGGTCTGCCACCACATTTTTGATAGAATATTTTTCCAGATATTCTGCGATAATCTCTGCCTGTTCCTTTGAAGCAATCATTCCAATTTTCACCGCATCTGGCTTTATATCTGTGAAAATGCTTTCCATCTGTTTTTTAAAAAATTCTGCTGGTACTGGCATAATTCCGGTAATTCCAACTGTATTTTGTGCGGTAAGTGCGGTGATACAGGTCATGGCATATACTTTATGAACAGTTAAAGTCTTGATGTCCGCTTGAATACCTGCTCCTCCGCTCGAATCACTGCCTGCAATGGTTAAAACTGTTTTCATCTGTTACTTCCTTATTATTTCTTTTGCGTTTTATTTAGGTTGTTTTGGCTAAGAAAAATCTTAACTATCAAAATCATCGCAACTTTTTATCTCCGAAAAATCTCTCACATAAATATTAGAAAGTCTCTGGATTTTTTTCGCATTTCCCGCACTGTAGGCATCGTAGATACTGCATACTGGAAGTCCAACTTCAGTGGCAGTTTTCACCGCATATAAAGAATCTTCAAATACCCATGTTTCCTCTTTTTTAGTGCCTAGCTTTTGCCTTGCAAGCTCAAATACTTTCGGGCTTGTCTTTCCAGCTCCGGCTTCCTCACAGGTAATCATTCCCGTAAAGTCTTGCCATATGCCGTTACGGATAAGCGCCGCCTTTGCCATCTCCTTATCTGTCGCTGTGGCTATAATTAACTTCACACCATTTTCTTTTAGACGTTTTACTAAGGTATAGGCTCCTGGCTTCATGACCGCTTCTTTATAGTAAAAATCTTTTACAACCTGATTGACTCCCTCTAAAATGTCTTCTGCTGATACCGAAAGGCCATACTCTTTTTGCATATAGATGGCTCCTTCTGGCAAAGATAAAGCATCCAGCCGTTCTTTTAAATCTGGCTTTGCCTTAATGCCAAGAGTAGCAAGATATCTCGCTCCTGCATTTTCCCAGATGGGCATGGAATCAAGTAAAGTTCCATCAATATCAAAGATTGCTCCTTTTATCACGATGCCTTTCTCCTTCTATTGTCTTTTCCACTAACTACCGAAAAATTATTTCAGCATTTTTTCTGTTCGATCTTTTAAAACTTTTGTCGCAGCTTCAATATCTTTTGCCGCAAAAATAGCACTAACCACAGCGATACCGCAAATACCACTTCCCTGTAAGGATAAAATATTATCTGCTCCAATTCCACCAATCGCAATCACTGGAATACTAACTGCCTCGCAAATTGCTTTTAATGTCTCTTTACTAACCTCTGCCGCATCTTTCTTTGTAGAAGTGGAAAATACAGCTCCCACGCCAAGATAATCCGCTCCCATTTTTTCAGCTAATACTGCCTGCTCTACGGTCTGGGCAGACACGCCAAGAATCTTGTCCTCACCAAGAATTTTTCTTACATCATCGGCTTCCATATCACTTTGTCCAACGTGAACTCCATCTGCATCCATATCCTTTGCAATTTTGACATTATCATTGATAACAAATGGAACATGATACTTATGACACAATTCTTTGAGAGCCACTGCTTCTTCCATAAGATGTTTCTCATCGAGTTCCTTTTCCCGAAGCTGAATAAATGTCGCTCCACCTTTTAGTGCCTTTTCCACCTGTTCATAAAGTGTTTCATTTCCAAGCCAGGAACGGTCAGTTACTCCATATAAAAATAAATCTTTTCTTAACTGTTCTCTATCAACGCAACTCATATTTTGCTCTCGCCTCCAATGTAGTTCCATCCATATGGTAAATAGCATCAATAATTCGATTGCGGTAAGTGGAATTACCCTCACCTTCTTTTAAATATTCAAATCCAATCTCTCCGGCAATTCCCATCGCACAAACTGCCGCCGCTGCTGCCTCTAAAGGTTTCTCTATATTGGCACAAAGGAAAGCTGTCATCATTCCAGAAAGCTGGCATCCTGTTCCGGTAATTGCTCCCATCTCTGATCTTCCATTACGGATAACATAACATTTTTTAGAATCTGCAACTAAATCAATCGCTCCCGTTACAGCAATCACACTTCCTGTTGCTTCAGAAAATGCTTTCAATTTCTCAATCGTCTTATCAAGATTCTCTTCTGTGACTGCATCTGCCAAATCTGCATCCACACCTTTTGTATTTCCCGTTCCTTCCATTAAAGTACGGATTTCTGAAATGTTTCCACGAATAACAGTAAACTTTATATCCCGCACCAGCTCATTGGCCGTCTTTGTTCGAAGACCACTTGCTCCGGCACCTACTGGATCAAGCAGCACAACATGATCGAGTTCATTTGCCTTTTTTCCTGCTAAAAACATAGACGGAATCGTATTTTTATTCAAGGTTCCGATATTGATATTTAATCCCTGACAAATAGAAGTAATATCTTCCACTTCTTCAGAATCGTCCGCCATAATCGGACTGCCGCCACAGGCAAGAAGAATATTTGCCACGTCATTCACTGTTACATAGTTCGTAATATTATGTACCAACGGATGCTTTTCTCTTACGTTATCAAAACACTGCTTTAACATTTTTACCCCTTCTTTGCATATATATTTAGCATATATTTAGCATGTCTATTTATTTTTCATAAACGGGAAAAAACTGAAATCATTCTATACTTCCTGAATCGCATTTTGCAAAATGCTCAGAAGTATATTTGAGAAATATTCTGAATATGGATAAATAAACGATAAAAAAGAAAATTTGCAAGAATTCAAGGAAACTTTTCTCTTAAAAAATTTTTTAATTAAAATAGTTTGCCCCACTTTAAAATGTTTCTCTTAAAATACTTTTTAACTCTGAAAAGAAAAACGCATATACACCAATCTCGGTATATATGCGAATGTATCTACGCTATCCCTACGTTGGCATTATCCAAATCAGGTTATGGGTCTAAGCACTTTAGCTTACTCTCAGCCTGCTCCTGCAAGCTCCCCGTGTATGAATTTACCAATATAGTACGCTATTTGAGGCAAAAAATCAAGCATAATTTACTATTTTATTCATTGGGCAAGAGCTGACGTTCCCAAAAAGGAAGGATAAATTCTCTCACAAACTATGACATATATCTTACAAGAAATATTTTTCAAACATACTCTAGACCGTATATCTGATAGTAATTACTGCTTGCATTTTAACACAAGGAGTCAGGAAAGTGCAACATCTAAAATCATCATCAAAGTAAACCCTACTGAAAACATGAAAATTCCGACATTAGCAGAGTTTCCAACAGACATTTTCGGAACTAATTCTTCTACTACAACATAGAGCATTGCCCCTGCTGCAAAGCTTAAAAAGTATGGCAGAAGCGGAACAATTAGGCTTGCGGCCCAGACGGTAAGAACAGCTGCCACTGGTTCTACTGCCCCGGAAAGTACGCCATAAATAAAGGCTCTCTTTTTGGATATTCCTTCTGCACGAAGCGGCAGGGAAATAATCGCTCCTTCTGGGAAATTTTGAATAGCGATTCCTAATGCAAGAGAAAACGCTCCCATTGCCGTAATATGCTCTGCTCCACTTAACAGTCCTGCATAAATAACACCAACTGCCATTCCTTCTGGAATATTGTGGAGAGTCACTGCCAACAGTAGCCTATTTTTACATTTTCCATCAATACATTCTGGCGGTGCAAAATGGTCGATTGCCATCAAAAATAAAATTCCAATCCAGAATCCAATTGCTGCAGGAAGGAACTTCCACACACCAAGCGAATCCCCTTGTTCAAGTGCTGGAAGAAGAAGACTCCAGATAGAAGCTGCCACCATCACCCCTGCTGCAAATCCCGTTAACGCTTTCTGCATTCCTTTGCTTAGTTCATTTTTTAAAAAAAATACACAAAAAGCACCTAATGTCGTCCCCAAAAAGGGAACACTGATGCCCTTTATTATCTCTATAATCATAAAATCCCTCCAAAGACATCTATAATTAAGCATCTATCACGGATTATTCTTCTATCAGCGATACAGTACGTCGCAAATAATTTATTAAAAACTATCTTATAATAAATCTGTTCTGAAGCGTATTTGAAAAATGCTTTCTGTGCAACATATCACAAATAGTACTTACAGATTACCAAAATAATTTTCAAAACACGCTCTTAATACTTAATATGTCTTTGAAGGGAAATGTTTCTTTTCCTATAACATTTTTTTCTTTTTAAAGTAGGCAACACATAAAATAACCACTGTGAGAATTAAAATAATATTTTTTCTGCATTCATATATGCTTGCTCATAGAAAAATTCCTGTGAATTTAACGGAGTTTCCTGTGCCTCTGCAATCTCATAATTACCGCGGCTGTCCTCCTGTCTCGCTTTTTGATTATCACTTAACATAGTGATAAACATTTCTTCTAACTGCATCTTCAGGTCTTTATCGTAAATCGGTGCTGCAACTTCCACTCGTCTTAACGTATTTCTTGTCATAAAGTCTGCGGAAGCTATGTAAACTTTTTCTCGTTCCTGTGTTCCGAAAATATAAATACGGGAATGCTCTAAGAATCGTCCAACAATGCTTCGAACCTGAATATTTTCCGTCTTGCCTTTTACTCCCGGAATGAGGCAGCAGATTCCACGGATAACCATGTCAATCTTTACTCCTGCCTGCGAAGCTTCAATGAGCTTATCAATAATCTTTTTATCGGTGAGAGAATTCATTTTCAGACCGATATATGCCTCTTTTCCTTCTTTTGCACAGGCAATCTCCTCATCAATCATTGATAATACTTTATTCTGAAGGCATCTTGGTGCAACAAGCAAATGTTCTACATTATCCACGGTTTCTTCCATGGAAAGAGCTTGGAATACCTTCGCTGCTTCAAGACCTATCTCCACATTCGCTGTCATAAGAGAAAGGTCTGTATATAATCTTGCTGTCTTTTCGTTATAATTTCCTGTTCCAATCTGTGTATAATATTCTACCTGTCCTTCTGACTTTCTTGTTACAAGACATAACTTTGAATGTACCTTATATCCATCTAATCCATAGATTACACGACATCCGGCATCTTCAAGCCTTCTAGACCACTCGATATTATTTTCCTCGTCAAATCTTGCCTTTAACTCAACAAGAACGAGAACTTCTTTGCCATTTTCTGCAGCATCAATTAAATATTCTACAATCTTGCTGTGCTTTGCAACACGGTATAATGTCATCTTGATAGAAATAACTTCTTTATCATTTGCCGCCTCTCTTAAGAAATTAAGAAATGGCTTCATACTCTCATAAGGATAGGAAAGTAATTTATCTTTCTCTCTAATCTGTGGAAAAACAGGTTCTCCATCCCTAAACTGTGATGATTTCTGCGGCACTCTTTTCTCATAAAATAATTCCGGAGTCTTTCTTAATGTATCCTGAATTTCAAAAACAAAGGATAAGTCAAGTGGTGCCTGTACCTGAAATACATAATCGGAATCAAGCTCTAGATAATCGCAGAGAACATCCACGATTTCTCCGTCCATCTCTCTTGTAAGTTCTAAACGAACAGGTGCCAGCTTCTTTCTGCGCTTAATTAATTCTGCCATAAAATCTCTGTAATCGAGGTCTTCATCATATAATGCATCTGCATCAATATCTGCATTTCTCGTCACACGAATTAAGGACTTTGCCTTAATATTATAACGCTTAAACACCTCTGGAATATAATGCAAAATCACTTCTTCTGCTAACATATAGGTTCCTGCTGTCGGCAGCTCAACCAATCGCTTGAATCCCGTATTGCTGCACGGAATAATGCCAATCTTTTCTTTTCCATTTTTCGTCTGTAATACTACAACCGCATAAATTTCATTATTCTTTAAAAACGGAAATGGCTGTCTCTTTCCTACAATTGTTGGTGAAATAACTGGTGCAATCTCACTTAAAAAATATTTTTTAAGATATTCGCTCTCTTTTTTGGAAATCTTACGGAAATCAACCAGTCTTACTCCATAGTCTTCAAGCTGCCCCATAATTGCATCATAAACCGCATCCTTTCTGCGATTTAACTTCGTTACCTGATGCAGTACCGCTTCTATCTGCTCTTTTGCTGTCATTTTTGTTTTATTATCACGAATCTTACCTCCAAGTAGCATCTGGTCAACTAAAGAACCGACGCGCACACGGAAAAATTCATCTAAATTACTCTGGTAAATAGAAGCAAAGGTGAGCCGCTCACATAATGGCACTTTCTTATTTTCCGCCTCTTCTAATACTCTCTCATTAAACTTCAACCAGGATAATTCCCTGTTCATATATACCTGCTGGCTCATATGCTCATTTCCTCCATAAAATCTTACTATACTTTTCATCTTTTTATCATATAACTGGGTCATAGTAACATAGAGAAGTAAAATCTAGCACTGAGTTTGGGTAAAATGAAAGTAAAATAACAAGTCAGAATTCTTCTATCCATTTGATTTTCATTTTATCCTCTGTCCCTTTCCTGACCTTGTTTTTTTATGGCTATATCTCGTTAATATGCTTTATTTATCTTTCAATGAGAGTCGGTTTTTCTACACAAATACTATTTAATCGTTCGCTTTGCTGAGGCAAATCACTATTTCGACAAATGCATTACTGCCTCTAACACCCCTCCTGCTACACATCTTGCTTTATCAGATATATGGTAGCAGTTTTCCTGTTCCTTCACACGCGGGTCTACATCAGCGATTTTTAATCCTTTTTTCACATCATATCCTTCGCGAATCATACCACGAACCACTCCACTTATGAGTGTCTTTACTGGTGTTCCCTCAATATCTGCAAGGACATCTCCCGCTTCTACAATTTCACCTATCTGCCTTAGAATGTGTAGCTTTCCTGTAGCCGGTGCATGAATAACCCGCTCTTTTGCATAACCGCCTATCATCCCGGGAATTCCGGTGTTCGGAGCCGCTTCTCCCTCATAAATCACTTTGCCAAGATTATGACCTCTTTGTGTTTCAATTACTGCATCCACATCTTTTCCTGCACAAAATCCCGGACCAATTCCGATAACTGCAGGAGCATCTGTTATCTTTGTTCCAAGATTTCTTTTTGCCAAGATAGCATCTACCACAACGGGCGGCTCTACTTTCTGTATCATACATCCATTTTCATCAATCATTACAGGAATCTGTCCCCGTTCATAAATAGTAAATGCATCCTCTAAAGAATCTGCCCGCTTTGCTGTTACACCTTCTACCTCGATTTTTTTGTCAAAAACTGCTTCACAAAAACTAATGGTTCGACGAATACAGCTTGGATTCGCAATCTCAAGTACTAACACTGGAAAATGACTCTGATATAATTTATAAATCGTTCCTGTCGCAATATCTCCTCCACCTCGAACAATAATTAAATTCTTTTTCCATTCTTCAAATGTATACATGCAACCTTCCTTGTCTTCTATCCTTATTAATTAGTTTCTATTTCTATTAAAAATTTTCTTTAGTGGAAATTTCAGCGATTCAATTACTGAAATTTTTCACTTATTTTTATGAAAATTTTGCAAATATTTCGTTTCTATTTTTTTTATGATATAATCATAAATAAATTCACTTTTTATCGGAATTACGTAGTAAAACAGTAATCAGACAATATTAACTATACTATTGAACAAGATTCAGGTCAAATATTTACTTTTAAATATTTGCATAAAATAGCAAAATCTAAAGTTTCTTATTTTTTAAGGAGTTTTTATTATGAACAAATATTTTTTTAATCACGACCTTTTCTCTCTTCTTGGTCTCGCTGAAAATCAAATCATCACTTTTATCGGGGGCGGAGGGAAAACTTCTCTCATGAATACTCTCGGAAAAGAATTTGCAAAACAAGGATACCCGACCCTTCTCACTACTACAACGCATATTATGAAGCCGGATTTTCTTTCTGATGAATCTTATATTGAAAATGAGGATTTAGGACAATTAGCCAATACTTTCACTTATTTAAAAAAGAACTCTCTGCCACTTGCTGCTTTAGGAATTCCTGAAAAAGTGATAAATGGCAATGTCAAATGGAGAAGTCCTTCTCTAGATTTCTGTAAAAAAATTGCCGAGTTTTCCAGTAAATTTTCTACGAAAACTTCACATAAACCTTTAAAAATTTTATGTGAAGGAGATGGAGCAAAAAGACTACCCGTCAAACTTCCAAACAATGGAGAACCCGTCTTTTTCCCAAAAACAGATGCTGTAATCGGCGTAGTCGGACTTACCTGCCTCGGAAAACCGATGAAAGAAACTCTTTTTCGCTATGAATTGCTTCACCATTTTACTTCTGCAAAAAGAAACATCGAAACCGTTACCACCGACTTTTTATACTGGCTGTGCCTTTCTGAAAAAGGGCTTCGCAAAAATATCTCTTTCCAAAAATTTTGTATCATTTTTAATCAAGCGGATATCCTTGATGAAAAAGCACTCGCGGATGTGATTTCTTTAAGAAACAAACTACAAGCTAAAGGAATTTGCTCCCATATCGTGTCTTTAAAAAATAACTATATTTTAAAATAGTAATTTATGGAGCTGGTACAAACGCCGCTAGAGAAGATTGAGTAGCCAAAGTACCAGAAGAACTTAGAAAGGCACCAAAAAATTATCTCATTTTGTTCCGTTGTGCTAAACGTTCCATTTCGCCCAATAAAGCAGAAACTTCGGAGAAAGCAGTCCGAAGTTTCTATGGTCAAAACTCCACAGCACAAAGTCACAAAATGAGATAATTTTTTTGGTGCCTTTTTCGTCGTCTTTGTGCACTCTAGCAAAACTTTCCTTAATGCGGCTGTTTAAATTCTATTACCAGCAAATGAAAGGAAATACCTATGGTTTCAGACAAAATCTTTAGCAAATATACTTTTATATAATATATAGCAGTTTAAAATTTTCCCTGTTTTTAAACTTAAGAATAGTGAGTATTGACAAAGACTTTGAAAAATATAGTTTTTTTCATAGCCTTCTAATAAATCCTCTTCTCTCTGATTGTAATTTGTAAATTTAGATGAAAATTCCTACAGTATATATGAACGAAACAGCTGCTGAAGATCACTTTCTGCCGGATTGTGCAAAAAAGTCGAAAAAAAGGATTTATTCTAAGATTGTATTTTATGACTTTACGCTGTGGAAGGCTGACTGTAACCCCGCGAGCTCATTTTTGAGCGAGGTTGTCCTATCAGGCAGCCTGGAATGTTTAGCGTAACGGAACAAAATCAACCTTAGAATAAATCCTTTTTTTAGAAGTTATTGATGCAATCCGAACACAAACTCCTTCCCAGTAGAGTCTGTTACCGAATCTACAAATTACTATTTATCCAACAACTCTTTTTCGTCTACACCTTCTAATACTGGTGCATCTTCTGGTAAGAATTCAATAACATCTTTATCAAGGCGTCCAATTCTTGCCTGTGAATAAACATAATACCCTGCGTCTTCAAGTCTCTTTCTTCCCTTCTGAAAAGACTTTTCAATTAAGATTCCAATACCGGATAACTCTGCTCCGGATTCTTTTATGAGGCGGCTGGCTCCCATAGCGGCTTCTCCATTCGCAAGGAAGTCATCAATTAATAAAACCTTATCGGATGGATTGATGTAATCCTGATATAATGTCAGTTCATAGCTTGTTCCTTTTGTGAAGGAAGTAACTCTTGTCTGGTATACCTTTCCATTTAAGATTTTGGAAGTCTGTTTCTTTAAAATAATCATAGGAACATCAAGATATTTTGCTGTCATTAATGCCGGTGCAATTCCTGAGCTTTCAATAGTAAATACCTTTGTGATTCCGTAATCTTTGAAATGCTCCGCAAAATCTTTTCCGAGGGCATCCATAAATTCAGAGTCTACCTGGTGATTGATAAAACTATCTACCTTTAATACAGTCTTTCCTAATGCTTTTCCATCTTTTTTAATTCTTTCTTCCAGTAATTTCACTTTTTTCACCTCATATTATGTTCTTTTTCAAGATTTATTTTATCCTCTTTGTAATCCATATCTGATAACTCTTTTTCGGATACGTACACTTTATGCACCAGCTCAGGATGCTTCTTTGCAATCCGCTTTCCTCCCTTGTCTCCCTCTAGTGCCATAAGTTCATCAAATAATGGTCTGGGAAATATTACAGGATTCCCCTCTCTTTCCTTTGTTACACACATATGAATACCTTCCGGATTTGTGTAAAAGCTTTTAAAAAGCTCCTGCATACTTTCTTTTTGTAATAATGGCTGGTCACAGACCATAAAACAGCATCCGTCATACTTTCCATAATCTTTTTGTTGCTTCAGATATTTGAGTCCCAAATATATTGACTCGGAAATTCCTCGCTCAGGATGCTCGTTCCATATGACATGTATTGCGGGGGCATTTTCTTTTACATACTGCACAATCGGATTATATCTGGTTGCAATAATTTTTATTTCCGCTTCACAAGATGCTGCCAAATCTACTGCATACGTAAAAAGCGGTTTGCCTAAAAACGTTTCTAATAATTTATTGGAACCAAATCTCTCACTGTAACCGGAAGCCATAATTACAATAGCCAGCCTTTTACTTGCTGTACTATCTTTTTTATCAATATTTTTTATAATATTTTCTGTATCCTCTATAATATCTTTTTGATTTTTCACAATATCTTTTTTAATATTTATATCTTCTACAAATTTTTTTGATTCTGCGTACTACTCCTATTTTCTACGCTTCTTCTTTATCTAAAATTCCCATAAAAACTTGCTCAGCTGTAATCGGAAGAGTTCGGAAGCGAAGCCCTGTTGCATTATACACCGCATCTGCGATGGCCGGTGCCGGTGTATTAATTACAATTTCTCCGATAGATTTTGCTCCAAATGGACCAGTTTCTTCATAACTACTCTCAAATTCTACTTTGATATTTCCCATATCAAGACGCGTCGGAATCTTATAAGACATGAAGTTACGATTCTTCATCTTTCCGGCATCTGTATACTGTACATCTTCATAAAGTGTCATTCCCATTCCCTGTACGATACCGCCCTCGGTCTGTATACGGGCAAGATTCGTATTGATAACCGTTCCACAGTCCACTGCCGCTACATAATTAATCGGAGTAATTTTTCCTGTTTGCAAATCCACTTCAATCTCAGCTGCTCCTGCCATAAATGGTGGAGGAGATACTGGAGAGGTATGAGATTCAGTAACCTCTATTATACGACCATTTCCCGCCTCTAAACTTGTAATTAAGTCAGACAGTGTCATGCTATGTTCTGGATTATCATTTTCACTGATCGTCTCTCCATCAAAATCGACTTCATTCGCCTTAAGCCCCATGATTGCTGCTGCTTCTTCACAGATTCTTTTCCGCATGGATTCACAGGCTTTTACAACTGCCATACCTGTAACATATGTTGTACTTGAAGCATAGGAGCCACTATCATACGGTGACTGATCTGTATCTACACCTCGCACAATAATATCATCAAACTCACAACCAAGACCATCCGCTGCCATCTGGGCAAGAATCGTATCACAACCTGTTCCCATATCCGAACATCCAATCATAAGGGTATAAAATCCGTCATCATTTAATTTAAGTTGTGCAGAACCTACATCAAGACCACCGATTCCGGAACCTTGCATCGCCATTGCCATTCCTACTGAACGGACTGTGTGCGCGCCGGTCTTTACATATGGATATTTCTCATCCCAGCCAATCATCTCTTTTACTTTTGCAACACATTTGTCAAGGTTACAAGAATTTGTCACCTCACCAAAATAGTTAGTCAGTAAATCCCCTTCTCGTACCATATTCATTTCACGGATTTTAATTGGATCCATGTTTAACTTATGTGCCAGCTCATTTACCGCAGATTCTACTGCAAAAATCCCCTGTGTTGCCCCATATCCACGATATGCTCCCGCAGACAATACGTTTGTATAGACAACTTCTGTTTTAAAACGAAAGGCTTCCATATTATAAAGAGATAATGACTTAGTACCAGATAAATCAACCGTTGTTGGACCATGTTCTCCAAATGCTCCTGTATTAGAAAGAGTAGCCAAATCAATTCCACGAATTCTTCCATTCTTATCCGCACCCAAACGGACATGAACCTGCATTTCATGACGTGGCGAACCTTGAACAAAGCATTCTTCTCTCGTAAATACAAGCTTTGCCGATTTGCCTGTCTTATAAGTGACAAAAGCCGGATAAATCTCCATTACCGCTGTCTGTTTTGCACCAAATCCACCGCCAATTCGAGGCTTAACGACTCTGACTTTGGATTTTGGAATATTCAACCCTCTTGCGATAATTCGTCTGGCATGAAACGGAATCTGTGTGGAAGAAATAACTTTGATTCTTCCATAAATATCTATGGATGTAAATGCACAAAATACTTCCATCATTGCCTGGCTAACTGCCTTTGTGTGATAAATCTGATCAATAATATAATCACACTCAGAAAGAACTTTATCAATATCTCCATTCCCCCTGCACTGGGACGCACAAATATTTCTTTTTACATCATTGCCAATATCACTTTTTACCACATAATTATCTTCCGGATGAATGATAATTGGATTGTCAATCGCTTTTGTAAAATCAAGAAGTGGTTCTAGTACTTTATACTTTACCTTAATTCTTTTCATTGCCTGATTGACACAATTTTCATCTTTTCCGGCAATAATCGCAACCGGATCTCCGTTATATCTGATATGCTGGTCAAGAATTAAACGGTCATCTGGGCTTGGTTCAGGGAATGTCTGTCCTGCCTGTGTATATCTCTTCTCCGGCACGTCTTTATATGTAAAAACCGCCTCTATTCCAGGTACTTTTAATGCTGCTGCCGTTGAAATATCTTCAATCCAAGCATGTGCATGAGGACTTCTTAATAATTTTACCACCAGACAATCTGATGGAGCAATATCGTCAGTATAAACTGGACGACCGGAAAGGAGTGCCTTGGCATCTTTCTTTACAATTCCTTTATTTACAAATCTGGTATTTTCCATCTTTCGTACTACTCCTCCACTCCAAAATATTTTGCAAGGGCGCGGTACTGTCCCTGATAACCTGTACATCTGCATAAATTACCGGATAAATATTCCTTTACCTGCTGCATGGTTGGATTCGGAATTTCTCTTTTTAATGCTAATACATTCATAATAAATCCCGGACTACAGTAACCACATTGATCTGCTCCCTCATTCGCAAGATAATCGGAAAATTCTGCTGCCTCTTCTTGTACACCTTCTAAAGTCGTAATCTTATGCCCTGCTGCTCTTACTGCAGGAACACTGCAGGAAAGAACCGGTTTTTCATCCATCCATACAGTACAAAGTCCACAGTTTCCCGTATCACAACCTCTTTTCATACTTTTGTAGCCCAGCCCTCTTAAAAAGTCTATTAGCATCTGGTCTGGAGCAGTTTCCGCCTGAATTTTCTTTCCATTTATAAATAAATCTATTATCATCTGTCTACTCCTCCATAAGCCGGGAAATACAACGGCCAATTAATACCTTTGATAACTGCTTTCTGTATTGCTCACTTCCTCGGATATTACTACCATACTGAAGCTTTCCGATTACTCTTTTTGCATAATCCGCTACATCCTCACTAGCAAACCCATCTGCTACTGCTTCATCTACTACGACTTCCGCATGCTTTGGTCTAGCTCCAAGAACAGTTTCAAAACCATTTTGCGTCTTTGCCACAGCACAAGTAATCGTTGGAAAATCTGTCTCTGTCATTCGAAAACTTTCATATGCAGTCTTTCTTCCGTCTTTCTTCACATAAAGATGTGTCAAAATATCATTATCTGTTGGCATATAAATAAATTCTCTTAACGGAACTTTTCCTTTTTTATAAAGAATAACCTGTGTGTCGCAGGCCAAAAACGCAGTCAGAACATCTGAAAATCCCAACTTTGGGAAAACACTTCCACCCACTGTCGCACAATTTCTAAACTGTACCCCTACAATATGACGAACTGCTTCCTTAAATAAATTCTGAAACTCCTTGTTCATCCCTTCATGCGTCTCAATATCATGTAAGGTTGCCATGCAACCAATCTGGAAGCCTCCCTCATCCTCTTCTATCTTGTCTAATCCAAGTAAAGACAAATCAATCGCATTAATAATATTTCTACTTCCCATCTTCAGCCACATGTTTCCACCAATAATAATATTGTTTCTTCCTTTTTGGTTCAGTTCCCACGCCTGTTCGAGAGACTCTGCCATAATATAATTTCTTATTGTGTGCACTTTAACTCTCCTTTGTATCTATTTATCCACCTATAAGAAAGAATCCTGCCTTACAGGATTCTGTGCTAATTAATTATTATACATGAAAATCTTTATATTTTCCATACCTGAAAGCAATCCTATGTAAAAATACCAAAAATCCTTCTTAATATAGACGGACTAACATATGTCTCAATGTAACATCCCACAAAAAATAACCCTATTATAAGTAAAATTATGATAATCCTGTCTTTAAGTAATGTATGTGTTCCCATTCGCCGTCCTCTGGCAATCACCGTATAGAAATTCCCAATGACCGCATTACGAAACAGATAAATGTATATAATCACAAAAATCATTCCATAAAAAAAATATTGTGGAAATAAAAAACAGATTCCACCAGCTAAGCCTGTCCATCCATATTTTAATACCATCGCTGAAATTAATATTCCAGTAAATACAGAAATTCCGTAATCAAACAGACAAAAAACTATATATGGAGAAAATAAAAACAGCCCCACAAAAAACAGTAATAACTGTCGAAAACGCACAAATACTACGTACGAGCAAAATATGGACAAGTCTATGTTCTCAAGCATTTTCATATATTCTGTAAAGTCAAGGAAATCAGAAACTTTGAATATCTGCATTCTTATTGTTATATTAAAAAAAAGTGTTCCTGTCACCAAACCTGCTATGTACAAAATTCCAAGAACTTTTTTCCCCTCAATAGTATAATACATAATCTCCTCCCTGCAAATATATTTATAATAAATATATTCATCAAAGGATATCTTATGATTTCTAATTTGACAGATGCCCTCGAAAGGCTAGCTACCAGCAGAAATGCAGAAGTGGCCTTTTGAGGAGGGCTGACTGTGGGTGAATTCAGAAATATATTAGGAAATGTTTTGCCATAAATAAAAAAAGCAAAATTTCTTTTTAGAAATTTTGCTTTTAATTTAATCTGTATCAGTCCTCCGCTTATAAGACTATTATCTTATTTTGCGTAATCAACTGCTCTCGATTCACGGATTACATTGACTTTAATCTGTCCTGGATAACTCAATTCACTTTCAATCTGTTTTGAAATATCCCGTGCTAATAAAATCATGTCGGAATCACTTACCTGTTCAGGAACTACCATAATTCGAATTTCTCTACCGGCCTGAATGGCAAAAGTCTTATCAACTCCCTTGAAGGAGTTAGCTATATCTTCCAACTGTTTTAATCTTGTCGTATAAGTTTCCAATGTCTCACGTCTGGCACCCGGTCGTGCAGCGGAAATTGTATCTGCTGCCTGAACAATACATGCAATCAGACTTGTAGGTTCAACATCGCCGTGGTGAGATTCTACTGCATTAATTACGACAGGAGATTCTTTGTATTTCTTACACAAATCCACACCTATTGAAATATGAGAACCTTCCATCTCCTGATCGACAGCCTTGCCGATATCATGGAGCAATCCGGCTCTTTTTGCCAAACGTACATCTTCACCTATCTCTCCAGCTAATAAGCCGGATAAGTGGGCTACCTCGATAGAATGTTTCAATGCATTCTGTCCGTAGCTTGTTCGATATTTCATCTTACCAAGCAGACGAACTAATTCAGGACGAATTCCATGAACACCAACTTCTAAGAGTGCTGCCTCTCCTTCTTCCCTCATTGTTTGCTCTACTTCATTCTGTGCCTTTTCCACCATCTCCTCAATTCTTGCTGGATGGATTCTTCCGTCAACAATTAACTTCTCAAGAGCAATTCTTGCTACCTCTCTCCGAACCGGATCAAAGCTTGATAAAATAACTGCCTCTGGAGTGTCATCAATAATTAAATCTACCCCTGTTAATGTTTCTAAAGTACGAATATTACGCCCTTCACGACCAATAATACGTCCTTTCATCTCATCATTAGGCAGCTGAACTAAAGAAATTGTTGTTTCGGCTACATGATCTGCCGCACACTTCTGAATTGCTGTTACGACATACTCTTTTGCCTTTTTGGATGCTTCTTCTTTGGCCCTGGTCTTCATTTCTTTGACCATGACCGCCATTTCCCTTTTTACGTCATCTTCGACAGTTTTAAGCAGATAATCTTTTGCTTGTTCAGAGGTTAAACCAGAAATTCTTTCCAGTTCCTGCAGACGTTTTTCATGTAATTCTTCGACTTTTACTTTCTGCTTCTCGAGAGAACTTTCCTTGTGAGCAAGGGACTGTTCCTTTTTCTCTAATACATCAGATTTACGATCAAGTGCTTCTTCTTTATTAAGAACACGTTTCTCATATCTCTGAAGCTCCATTCTTCGTTCTCTACTCTCCTTCTCAAAGTCGTTCTTAGCTCTCAGGGATTCTTCCTTCGCTTCTAATAATGCCTCTCTCTTCTTGGCTTCAGCATTTTTCAAAGCATCATCGAGAATCTCTCTTGCCTTCTCTTCCGCACTTCCTACCTTTGCTTCTGATACACTTTTACGGTAAGCAATCGTTACAAAAACAGAAATAACGGCAGTCAGAACAACTGCAATTAGAAAAGCAATCCCAGTAATTGGCGTCATATCTACAGGAGCACCTCCTTATTTAGTTTTCATTGTACAAAAGTACAACACCTAGATTCTATACTTATTTTGCCAAAAAGTCAAGTATAATATGAATCCATTATAAAAACTGCACAGATTATTTGGTTGTTTTATCCCATATAATATTACTTATGCCAAAATTTCAATTATATTCAGATTTTTCTTTGTTATCGGGAAATGTTCTTTATTTTATACACTTCATAACAATAATATGTCTTACCGGTTAACCTGCTTTCACACTATCTGTGCTCTACTCTTTCTTATGCTTCCTCAGCATGATTCATTGCTTCTCGAATCAAATCGCCTGCGTAGCCCTTTCTTGCAAAATGTGTATAAATCTTTTGTTTGGCAGTAAAATCAAGCGTAGGAAACTTCTTCATATATTTCTGAACCTTCACTAATATATCTTCTATTTGCTGTCCGCCTTCTTCCTCAAATACTTCTTCTAGTATCTGTGAAGGAATTCCCTTTTTTTGAAGTTCCATCTTAATTTGCAAAAAACTCTTCCTTCCCTTTTTAAAATAAAGATAATCTCTAGCATACTGCTCATCATCCACATAACCACAGGACTTCATATAAGAGATTGTCTCCTCAAGGGACTGTATATCTGTAAAAGACTGCAGAAGTTTTTCTCTTAATTCCTTCTCTGTCTTATCTCTCTTTGCCAGAATGGCTATTGCTCTATGCTTTGCTCTTGGTAAAGCGTACTCAAGACGAATTTTTTCAAATTCGTCTTGTTCTATCTCACTTCCGTCTTCTAACTTTAGCTTCTTTACTTCTCCGGGATAGAGATAAATTCCCTCTCTTACTTCCGGATTCACATAAATCTTCTTTTTTCCTGTATCCTCAAGCGTAATCTTGTATCGCATTCTTTTATTCTTCCGTCACAATACTGTCAAAATCACTCTGATCATTGGAAGATTTTTGCTTACCTTCCTCCTGCACAGCAGACTCTACTACTGTATCTGTTGGAAGATTATAATATTCTCTTACCTGAACTTCTACTTCTGCCATAATCTCCGGGTGTTCTCTTAAGAAAGTCTTCGCATTCTCTCTTCCCTGTCCAATCTTTTCACCTTTATAGGCATACCATGCACCACTTTTTTGTACCGCATCAACCTTAACTGCAAGATCAATCAAATCTCCTTCTCTGGAAATTCCCTGACCAAACATAATATCAAATTCTGCTTCTTTAAATGGAGGAGCTACTTTATTCTTTACAACTTTAACCTTGGTATGATTACCAATAATCTCTCCTCCCTGCTTGATAGCTTCTACTCTTCGTACATCCATACGAACAGAAGAATAGAACTTAAGTGCTCGTCCACCAGTAGTAACTTCTGGATTACCAAACATAATACCAACCTTCTCACGAAGCTGGTTGATAAATACAACCGCACAGTTAGAACGATTGATTACACCCGTAAGCTTTCTCATAGCCTTAGACATAAGACGGGCATGCAGTCCAACCTGCTGGTCATCCATATCTCCCTCAATCTCCGCCTTAGGAACCAATGCTGCTACAGAGTCAACAATCACAATATCAAGAGCGCCAGAACGAATCATCGTTTCGGCAATCTCTAATGCCTGTTCTCCATTATCTGGCTGAGATATGTAAAGATTATCAATATCTACACCAATCTTTTTTGCATACTGTGGATCAAGTGCATGTTCTGCATCAATAAATCCAGCAATACCATCCCTCTTCTGCGCCTCTGCAATCATATGAAGAGCTACTGTTGTCTTACCACTTGATTCTGGTCCATAAATTTCTATGATTCGTCCTCTTGGAACACCGCCAACTCCTAATGCTACATCAAGACTGATGGAACCGGTAGGAATCGCTTCAATATCTATATTCGCACCAGAGTCTCCCAGTTTCATAATGGAACCCTTACCATAATTCTTCTCAATTGCTGCCACTGCATTATTCAGTGCGGCAAGCTTGCCCTCTCTGTCATCTCCAAGATACTCCACTCTGCCTGTATTCGCATTATCTTTCTTACTTGCTGCCATGCTATTCTAATCCTTTCTAAAATAAAATCTATAAAATTGATGAATCATTCTTTTTCGTATCGTTAGTATAGCACATTTGTTCTATAAAAACAAGCGTTCGCAAAAATTTGTTCGTATTTTTATCTATTATCCACTTTCTCCGGATACAGATCATGATGTACAAGTCTATCAGTTGCTACTTGTTCCCACATTGTTCCCGGCTTTCCGTAATTCGTATATGGATCAATAGAAATACCTCCACGTGGAGTGAACTTCCCCCATACTTCAATATACTTGGGATCCATTAGCTTAATCAGATCTTTCATAATGATATTCACACAGTCTTCATGGAAATCACCATGATTTCTAAAACTAAATAAGTACAGTTTTAAAGACTTGCTTTCTACCATCTTCACATCCGGCACATAGGAAATATAGATTGTCGCAAAATCTGGCTGACCTGTCATCGGACAAAGACTTGTAAATTCCGGACAATTAAACTTTACAAAATAATCATGATCCTGATGCTTATTTATGAAGGTCTCTAACATTTCCGGCGCATAATCCTGCGGATATTTTGTTTTCTGATTTCCAAGGAGCGTTACTCCCTGCAGCTCTTCTTTTTCTCTACTCATATTTTTTCACCATTCTCTAATGCACCATATCATCAATAAGGTACATTTTCCTTTATCGTTGTTATATCAAATTCCAATTACGCTATAGTGATTCTATAAAATACTGCCAGTAAGCTAGTATTATTCTAGAGCATGTTAAAAAATGATTTATAGATTTCACATTCAAAACCTTCTTGAAATAAATGATTTATTACAAAAACTTTCCCTGCACTCCAAAGTCATCACAATACTGGAACGTTGTATATACATTCTCCTTTGGCACTTTTAAATCTTCTTCCATAATCGTAAAAATTGCCTCATTAAACTTCTCACAGTCTGCTCTTGTAACCCCTGTTTTAAATATGACATTTACATAAGCACCATATTCTAAAAATTCTCCACCTTTATAAATGTGCTCATCCGAAGAAATAGATATCATAAGTCCAGCTGCTGTCTTTCCCGGTACAGTTGTAATCGCCTCTCCTAATTTTTCTGTGAGAATTCTTTCCTGCTTTCTTGATGCCTGCTTTGCTAACTTTACTTCGATATATGGCATTGTAATATCCCCCTTTTACCTTTCTTTGTACTCTCTTTATTTTTTCTCTTAATTTATTCTGCAAAATTAAATTTAAATACCATTTAACTGCATTTCTCATAGTGAGTTTACGTACAAGTTATACACTGATACTTAATGCAGATGAGTATAAAAAACTTTTCCAACATATTAAAGTGTGTTGAAAACATAATCTAACCTTCCGTGCAGATTACATACTAATGCAATGCCGGTGCCGCATTCTTATAAGTAGTAAAATGATAGATAAGATCAAAGCAATATCTTTCCTCACTTTTTTCTACCATACTCCAGCTCTCTTCCCTGTCAAGATTTGGCATCCATGTATCTGCCTCATATGCATAATCAAGACGAGTAATATATGCTGTATCACAATACGGAAGTAACATACGATAAATACTCTCTCCACCCGTTACAAAAATTCTTTCTGTATCATATTTTGAAAGTTCCTCCCATAGTTCTTCTTCACTATGAACAACAATCGCACCTTTCCCATTATAATCTTTTTCATGCGTTAAAACAATATTAACTCTGTTTGGAAGAGGCTTTCCTCCTGGAAAACTTTCTAAAGTTTTTCGTCCCATTATAATAACATTTCCTGTTGTTATCGCACTGAAATTCTTCATGTCTTCCGAGATTCGTACTAAAAGTTCTCCATCTTTTCCAATAGCCCAATTCTTATCTGCTGCTGCAATAAGCTTCATTTTCATTCCTCCTCTTTTATTTATAATTACCAAATGATGTCATTGTGAAGTACCCGACAATTGAATTTCCGAGGATTACTGCTTAACTTCTTAAAAGTCATAGCATGGTATTCATATTCCATATAAAACCCCATCATAATGCTCCCATTTAATCATCGAATTTTTAAATTGCAATCGGAATATTTTTAATCTGTGGACCTGCCTGATAATCTTCAATCGTAAAATCATCTACAGTAAATTTGTAAAAATCCTTCACTTCTGGATTTAATGTAACCTTTGGTGCCGGATAAGTAGGACGCTTTATCAATTCCTTTATAATCGGAATATGTCGGTCATAAATATGTGCATCAGCAATGACATGCACAAGTTCTCCCGGTTCAAATCCACTTACCTGTGCAAACATCATGAGTAATGCTGCATACTGCACAACATTCCAGTTATTCGCAGCTAAAATATCCTGAGAACGCTGATTCAAAATAGCATTCAAACGATTCCCTGTCACGTTAAAAGTCATACTATATGCACATGGATATAAATTCATTTCGTGAAGATCTTCATGTACATAAATATTGGTCATGATTCTTCTGCTAAATGGATTCTCCTTTAAATCAAACAATACTCTGTCAACCTGATCCATTTCCCCTTCTTTATATTTATGTTTTTTCCCTAACTGATAACCATAAGCTTTTCCAATAGAACCATCTTCGTCTGCCCACTCATCCCAGATATGGCTTTTTAAATCATGGACATTATTAGACTTTTTCTGCCATATCCATAAAATCTCGTCGATTGCAGAACGAATATATGTTTTTCGGAGTGTGATTGCCGGAAATTCTTTTGAAAGATCGTAACGATTCACTACTCCAAACTTTTTAATTGTATAGGCATATGTTCCATCCGGCCATTTGGGTCTTACCTTTTCACCCTCTGTACTATATCCATTTTCAATGATGTCACTGCACATATTGATGAATAATTTATCTGCATAACTCATATTATAACTTCTCCCTTCTGATACTGTGCATCTTTTTATTTTTCTTTTAAACTTTTTGTATTTTGTCTAGTTACAAACTACAACGTGAATTGTACACAAATCACACAACAACCTAATCTCTTTCTTTTATATAGCTCTGTAATACGACAATAAGATAATAATTGATTTTCTTTTTAAAAAGTATTAAAATAAAATATAACAATCACATTAATACTTTCATTCAGAAGATTCTTTATGGGTATGCCTGAGGAATCTATACCGGATGACTACAGAAAGGATGTAATCATGAAAAAACATCGTATTATTTCTATTGCATTGTCTGTACTTGGCATTGCAGCAACTTTATGTCTGGTACTATATCTTTTAAAAGATCGTATTAGCGAATTTTTCGGTAACGATTCTTCCGAGGATGCAGAAGAAGATATCTTTGATTCTGACCTCGATGATTTAGAAGATTTTATTCCAGCTGCTGATGAAGAAGATCAGCCTTCTTCACAGACTAAGATTCGTCGTGGATACATTCCACTGAAATTCCACTCACATGAGGAAGAGGCAGATGCATAAACTGTTTCTGTCATAGTTATTTTATAATCTATACTGTTTTTAAAGGGGCTGCATATTATCTTGCAGCCTTTAACATTTCCTCTAATTCTTCCACACTAAAGTTATAATGTGAATTACAGAAATGACAGTTTACCTCAATTGGTTTACCCTCTTCAATCATATCGGAAAGTTCTTTTTTCCCAACACTGATTACCGCTCTAGACACTCTTTCTTTGGAACAATTACAGTAAAATTCTGTAGGAATCTTATCTTCAATCGTCATATCCATGCCTTCAAACAACTCTGCCATCATATCCTCAGGAGTCTCTCCCCGGTCAAGATGAGATGTTACAGAAGTAAAATCTTTTAAACGTTCCTCTAATGCTGTAATTACCTCGTCACTTGCAAAAGGCATCATCTGAATCATAAATCCACCTGCCTGTCTTACAGTATTTTCTTTATTCATAAGAACACCTAACGCTACTGATGTCGGAATCTGCTCAGAAGAAGCAAAATAATAAGTTAAATCTTCTGCAATTTCTCCCGTTATCAAATTAGTCTGACCTGAATATGGCTCTTTTAATCCTAAATCTTTAATAACTGTCAAAACTCCATTGCCTACTGCTCCGCCTACGTCAAGCTTTCCCTTTGCATTTGGAGGAAGCATAACATCTTTATTATAAACATAACCCTTTACTCTTGCCTTAGCATCGGAAGTTACAACAAGACCTCCCATTGGACCGTCTCCCTTAATCTGCACAGTAACGATATCACTGTCATTTTTACACATGCTGCCCATCATAGCTGTTCCTGTCATCAGCCTTCCAAGTGCTGCTGTAGCAATCGGACTTGTGTTATGAATCTGTCTTGCTTTTTCTACTAACTCCTTTGTATTTGCTGCAAAAAAACGAACCTGTTTATCAGCAGCCATTCCTCTTATAATATAATCACTCATTCTAATTCCTCCTGCTTGTTTTTCCATTTTCCTGTGCAACCACAACAATACGTTCACTATCTGCACATACTGCCTGATTACTGTATCCATCATAAGCCTCTAAAAATACAAGACCACTTTCCTCTAACATCTGTTTTATCTCTTCTAAAGAATATCCTCTCTGGATATGTTCTTCCTCAAACTTATGGTAAATATCATCTTCTTCCTGCACAAAGACTTTTAAATCAATGTCATTTAAATGACTCTCTTCATCATATTCATTAAACCAGATGAAACTTACATCCTCTCTGTCCTCTGCAATAACAGACTCACCTATCACATTTTTATATTTGTGAATTGTATTGAAATCAAAAATAAAAATCCCGTCAGGATCAAGATAATTATTCACCAGTCTAAAAACTTCTTTTAACTCTTCTTCTTCTGTAATATAATTAATACTGTCACACACACAGACTATAGCATTCACTGTACCATACAATTCAAACTCTCTCATATCCTGCAGAAGATATAAAAATTCCGGAGAAGTTTTCTCTCTTGCTATTTGAAGCATATCTACCGAATTATCTACACCAATCATATCAAATCCTGCATTACCAAGAAGTGACATAAGTTTCCCTGTTCCACATCCAAGTTCCAAAACCAGTCCCTGCTTTATTTTATTTTTATTTAAGATGGATAGAATAAACTCTGACCACTCCTTATAAGGAACATTATCCATGAGTTCATCATACACTCTGGCAAAATTTTCATAACTTCCCATTTATCTTTCCTCATTTTCTCTTAGCTGTATTCATAACTGATATGCTATCAAAATCTCTCTTTTCATTATCTGTGCTGTATTTATATAATTACAGTAATGGTGCAAAGATTCTCAAAATCCCCTGCAAAAGTAAAAATAGCATGTTTTTCTTACACATCTGTGCCGTAATACAATTACAATCTTCCAAAGTATCTACTATATCCTTTTTAATATCCATAACTGTATCACAATCATATAAAAACAACCCATTCTCAAAATGGAGATACAGACTACGATAATCAAGATTAATTGTTCCCACTGTTGCTATTTTATCATCACATACCGCACATTTTGCATGAATAAATCCCGGACGATACTGAAAAATTTGTACCCCGCCATCTATAAGCTGCGGATAATAGGATTGCGTCACAAGAAATATCATCTTTTTATCTGGAATTCCCGGTGTAATAATCCGCACATCAACCCCTCTTTTTGCAGCAAGTATCAATGCGGTAACTACCTCATTATCAATAATCAAATAAGGAGTAAAAAAATAAATATATTTCTGGGCACTGTTAATCAAGTTAATATAAACACTCTCCCCAACAAATTCCGAATCCAGTGGATGATCTGAATAAGGCAGGACAATTCCTTTTGTTTTTTTCGTAAGCGGTGCTACATCTTCTATAGAGAACTTTTCATAATCCAGCTTATCTTTTTCCGATGCAAAGGCATTCCACATCTGTAAAAACATATGTGTCATGCTATATACTGCCTTGCCAATTATACGCACTCCATTATCTTTCCAATATCCAAAGCGTTGTTTCTCGTTGATATATTCATCCGCAAAATTAATTCCGCCTGTAAATGCAACATTTCCATCAATGACCAGAATTTTTCTATGATCTCTGTTGTTAAATACCGTTGAAAAAATGGGAATATAGCGATTAAATACAATGCATTTAATTCCTTTTTTACGGAGAGAATCCGCATAATGCGATGGCAGATTAAAAATGCATCCAACATCATCATACATTACCCTGACATCTACACCCTCTTTTACCTTTTCTTCAAGAATAGCAAGAATCGTATTCCACATAATTCCCTCTTCTATAATAAAATACTCCAGATAAATGTATTTTTCCGCCTTTTTTAGTTCTTCCACCATAACAGAAAAACATTCTTCTCCAGACGGATAATAATCTGCCTTTGAATCTCTGTATGCCGGAAACCCTGATTGATGTTCTAAATAATATACCTGCGAAGCTGTTCCCCCATCTTTTTTTCTTAAATCTTCCTCTATCTCCGGGTCTCCCTTTAAATGTCTCGCACTCTCCTCTATCATTGGCTCTAACTTCTTACGAAGGTAGGATATTGGCTGTTTCCCGCCAATCGTTAAATACAAAAGTCCGCCAAAAACAGGAAACAGCAAAATAACAATAACCCAGCCTAGCTTAACAGATGGATTATCACTTCGATTCATAATGTATATAACTACTAAAATACTTAATATTTTAAATGCTGCTGTAATATACTGACTATACGATATAACTCTTAGAAATACCCCGACAAACCATAAAATCTGTAAAAAGATAAGGAAAGTCACTATAACAATACGTTGGGATAAAATTTTTAGAAACTTACGCATTTTCCTCACTTCTTTCCTGTAAATTCACGGGAATAAACTTTTTCAAAGAAAAAGAATATAAATAAATCTTGCTGACCCTTTTTTCTAAAATCTGTTCAAGGGCTGCTTTATAATATAACATCTGATTCCCGTATCGGTCAAGAAGCAGCCGCTCCTCTCCCTCTTTTATCCAATCTGTCTTATAGTCAATCAACCATAGTTCTTCATCTGTCTCTCCACACAAATCAATAATTCCCTGTACAACCACCGTATCTTCTGCCTGTGTATCTTTATTCACTAAAGAAACTGGAAGTCCCACTGTAAATGGTAATTCCTTACTAAGCCTTCCTCGCTGATCCATCTTGCAAAGTTTTTTTCCGATTTCAGAAAAAAGGAACTTTTCTATCGCTCGATAAACCCCCTTCCCAGAAACCTTTTTAGCCTCGGGATATTTATTTTCCAATGTACTCAGCCAATCGAAAAGCTGCTTTTTGGTCTGGATTTCTGAAAATGGAAGCAATTCCATTACCTTGTGAATAATCGTTCCTCTGGCAGTGGCAGCTATTTTTGTCTGGTTTTCCTTCAAAAATTCTGGCATTTTAATATCATCTGCTACATTCGATTCTGCCATGTTATCTGATACTATCTCCGAAACTTGTTCTGATAACTTTTTTAATATATCCTCAGATATATTTTCTCGTTCATTCTCTGTTATCCCTGGCAGACTCGCTCCTAATGTATATATTATTTCTTCCTCTGGCAGTGCTGTCTGAGAAATCGTTTTTAATTCTGAAACAGAATACTTTCTCTTCCATTGTGTCGCATCTCTATTTGGATATTTATAAGAAAAAGCCTTCTCTACAACAGAATCATCTGCCGAAATGACAATCTTGTTTATAAAATTTTTATAGGAAAATCTTTCTTCCAGCTTCTTTTTTCCCTCAAAAAACGATACAATTTCTCCCCAGTTAACAAGCTTTGTCTCAAGCCAATCTATATTGGTTCCCTGCACTTTACTTTTTGATTCTTCACTACTACATGAACGAAACTTGTCCGCAAGAATTGGTAACAGCCAGTCCATGCAGCTTGATGCTCTCCACTTTTGACTTCGTATGTCTGCCCGCATTCCCTTTTCTAAGTCTTCTGCCTTTATGCTTCCAGTAAGAATCAGCTTTCTTTTCGCTCTGGTCATTGCCACATATAAAATACGCATTTCTTCCTCAAGAGTATCTTTCCATACCTTTTCCTGAATTGCTTTTTTCATAAGGGATGGATGATGAAAACGAAGTATTGTATCTACACATTCCAATCCAATTCCAATCTCTGGATGACAAATCATCTGCTTATTTAAATCCATACGATTAAACTTTTTAGATAATCCACTGACAAACACTACCGGAAATTCAAGACCTTTACTTTTATGAATCGTCATAATCTTTACAACATTCTCATTTTCCATTCCACTTCCGGCTTCACCCATCTCTATTTCATAGGATTTTAGTTGTTCCATATATCGATTAAAATAAAATAATCCCTTAAATACAGTTTTCTCATAATCTTCTGCCTTCTTCAAAAGCATGAGCAGATTCTCTTTCCTCTTAGCTCCATCTGGCATCAACTGGACATCATAATAAAATCCTGTCCTTTGATAAATATCCCATAACAACACACCAAGTGGCTGTTCCTTTTTCTGGCGACGAAAATACAGCAAATTATTATAAAAATGTTTAACCTTATTTTGAAGTACTTCTTCCGTTCCTTCTTTCATGTACAAACGCATCAGGTCGTATAACGTATATTGCTCCCTTATCGGCTCCTGCACCAATATTCTAAGCTTCACAAGCTCTTCCTCTGTAAAATCGCCAATAGAAGAAAGCATTACAGCAGCCATAGGAATATCCTGATATACATTATCTATGACCGAAAGATAGTTGAGCATAACTGTGATTTCTCTTGTATGAAAATATCCTGTCTTATTCTCACAACTTACAGGAATCCCTACACTCTCAAGGAATTCTGACATCTGTTCCATTCTTCCCGCACCAGAACGAAGCAGTATTACAATATCACCATATTGATAGCCTTCTTCTACAAGCTTTTGTATTCTTTTTGCGATAAGCGCCGACTCTATAAGCACATCTTCTGGCATCTCCTCTAATGCCGGAACACTGTCTTTCAAAAAAAGCTGTATTTCAGAAAACTCTCTGTCTTCTGACATCGGACCACCTTTACCCGCGCGAAGAGCAGTTTTTTCATTGTAATCAACACCACCAAATTCTTTTTCCATTAGATGAGAAAAAATATAGTTTGTAAACTGAAGTACTCCTGGTGCACTTCTAAAATTATCTCTAAGTTCTATAGAAACTCCTTCTTCAAAAGAAGTATATTTTTCATTTCTTCTTAAAAATAAGTCTGGTCTTGCCTGACGGAACCGATAAATACTCTGTTTTACATCCCCTACAGTAAATAAAGTATTATTCTCTTTATTTGACAGCATTTCTAAAATTGTTTCCTGCACAAGGTTTGTATCCTGATATTCATCCACAAAAATCATTTTATATTTTTTTGACAATGTTTTTGCTTTTTCTGAAGGGTGTGCCTTTCCCTCTTCATCATAATATTCCACCAGTAACTCAAGAGCAAAATGTTCAAGATCATCAAAATCATATACATTTTTTTCTTTTTTTCGTTCAAGATAGATTTCTTCAAAGCGTTGAGTCAGAGTAATATATTCTTCTAAAAGAGGATATATCATCGCTGCTTCTCTTTGTAATTCCTTTGCCGGTGCTGTAAACACGGTATCCTTTTGTTTTTGTATGAGTTCCTTTACTTCATGATGAAACTCCTTGACCCTCTCATAGTTTTCCCATTCTTTTTCCTTTTTGGCTGCTCTTGGAAAGGCTGACACAGATTTGTGAGATAGTGCCGTATAGTATTCATCATAACTTTCTGTCTTGGACAATGATTCGACATACCCCAGGATATCTTGTAAAATATTACTGTACTTTTCTGGAACTTCTCCCTCATCAATATCTTTTAATAAGTCTACAAGTTCTTCCTGTACCTGCAAAAGCTCCTGTTTTGCTTTTGAAAAAAGAAGTCGAACCGTAGGAGACTCGTTCCACTCTTTTGCCTGTGCAAGCTGCAACGCTTCCTGCTTGGTCTGCTCAAACCAAAATGAAGCATTCGGAAAGCTACGTGAAAAGTGATACAGATCTCCTATCATTTCTTCTAAAATTTTATCACTTTTTCCAGGGGCATATGCTTCCACAAACTTTATAAAACTTTCCCTTGCAGAATTATACGCTTCCTCTAATAACTCCTCTACCGCCTGCTGTCGGAGCAAAAACAACTCCCCTTCCTCTCCAATTCGAAAAGAGGGATCTACAGAAAGTTCATTATAGTGTGTTCGAATCAAATGATTACAGAAACTGTGTACCGTTGAAATATCTGCCTGCTTTATCTTACGAATCTGTTTTTTCAAATAACGATTCTCCGGATTTTTCGACAGTCTTTCCTCTAAATCAAGGCGAATACGTTCTTTCATCTCCGAAGCTGCTGCATTTGTAAAAGTCATAACAAGAAATCGATCAGCCTCTATTGGATGTTCCTCATCCATAATAAGCTCTGCCATACGGCTTACAAGAACTCTGGTTTTTCCTGCTCCTGCTCCTGCTGACACCATGATATTTTTATCTTTTAAAAATATTGCCTGTTCCTGTTCCTTTGTATACTTCACCTACTCTCCCTCCTCTCTTATCTTCTCTAGTACTTCTTCTACAGACATTCCCTGAAAACTCTGATATTCATATCCTGGCATCTTTGGATCAAAACCACAAACATCTATAAACGGACAATAGTCACAGGCTGTACCTTTTTTATTTCTGTAAGGCTTTGGCACAATCTCTCCTTTGTAAATTCGTTCTCCTATCTGTGCTGCTTTTTTTCTTGCATAAGCCCCCATATAATGAAAATCCTGTGTACTCATTACTGGCAAATTTTTATAGGGTTCCCCTGACTTTTTCAGACGGATTGGCATGGAAACAAAACCATCTTCATTATCCTCTAACTTATTTAATATATCCCTGTCGCTGTTGGCAAGACCAGACATACGGAAGTTTTTAAGCAGCTCACTTTCTTGTGCATGATCCGCTTTTATGATGGGATCTTGTAGCTGGTAATAAAATATTCCGGCAGGAATAACCGGCTTATTCTTCTCATTCTGCCTTTCTTCTTTGTACATTTCTTTTGCTGTATTCATATAGATAACAAGCTGCATCTCTAATCCATAATAAAAATCTTCTAGTTCAAACTTCTTCATTCCGGATTTATAATCGATAACCTTCATAAGAATCTGGTCATCTTCCTCACAGATATCTACTCTGTCAATGACTCCTTGCAGAAACATCTTCCTTCCATCCTTTAATGAGAGTTCTGCTTCTTTTAACTTTTTATTTTTTCCAAAACTAAGCTCAAATCGGTCTGGCTCAAACTCACTGTTTCTTAGATGGACTCGGAGAACCTGTATTGTTCTTCTCATAATTCTTTCTACTGTTTTTATTTTATACTGATTTCTGGCAGAACTTTGAAAAACATCGCTCAGATTCTCATCCATTGCCGTATGCAATGCTTCTGAAATATATATATCCTGCACATTCTCGGGTATACTTTTCCAACTGTATTCCGATTGCTTTACTTTGTTAGAAAAGCATTCTAATGCCTTATGAAAAAGATTTCCAAGATCTAATGGGCGAATCTTATATTCTTCCCTTTCTTTTAACTCCAAGCCATAAATACAATAATATTGATATGGACATGATGCAAACCGCTCTAACCGGGTTACACTCCCTGAGATTTCCTTCCCATAAAGCTGCTCTAATAATTCTTCTGACAACTTTGGTTCTTTATAAGTTCTTTCAAGCCAGTGTCCATATCTTTCTATCTCTCTTTTTCCTTCCGGATCATTTATCCAATACTTCACTAACATCCCAAAAGCCTTATTAGATTGTGCTTTCTCCAGACTTTCTTTTATCTGCTGAAAGCTTTCTAATAAAAATTCCCGACTATCTTCTAAATTAAAATAATATCTTTTTTCCTGCTCTGGATATTGTTTTCTCTCAAGTTTTGGAAAAAGCTGATTTAAATTCTTTAACAATAAAGAAGGACGGAGTGCAGATCCATCACTATCGGTAACCGAATACGAAAAATATAATTCGTCTGTAGGCTTGGCAAAGGCCATATACATATAAAATTCGTCTTCCATTGACTGCTCTAGCAGGCTTTGTGATAGTGAGATGCCACAGTTTTTTAAAATTTCTTTTTCCTCATCATTAAGAAGTCCTCTGTCTTCTAAATCTGGAGGTATCTTTCCATCATTCATTCCTGTAATAAACAATACTTTTACTTCATGTAATCGAGTACGCTTTAAATCACCAAGTACAACCTGATCCATTGTTAATGGAACAACGCCAAGTCCCAATGCATCAAGACCAGCATCCATAATCTCTGCAAGCTCCTTTACTGACATTTTTTCTTCTCCGAAAATCATCACAATTTTATCTATAAGAGAAAGAAGAAGATCGTATAGCTGCTTATACTCTGCTGCTTTTACAAAGTCATTATTATCTTCTGCCTTTTGTGCCTGATAAAGAAGTTTTTCTTCAAAGGAAAGCTTCACCATCGTATGGTATAGTACTTCCATCTTGTCCCTTACCAAAATATCTTTATCCTGCATAACTACACAGAAATGCTCTGTTTCTTCCATAAACTGCTTCTGCAAAAGCAAAAGCTCGTTTATCATGGATTCATCCTTTCCTTTTAACCTTCTGTAAAAGGGCTTTTTCCACATGGAATAGCCTCGTACTCCTGCATACAACACATAATTCTCTAAGTAATCTGCTTCTTCATCCATAAAATCAGACATTCCCGACTTCAAATAACGAAAAACACTTTCGTAAGAATATTCCATCTGGGCAAGATGGAATAGAGATCGCACTGCTTCTACTCCTGAATGATAAGATACCTTTTTCTTTGTATCCTCAAATACGGGAATATTTAAAATTGCTGCCTTACGCTTAAACGCTGAGGCATAATCCGCCACATCTCCCGATAGTACCGCAAAATCACGATAGCGATACCCATTTTGCCTTACAAGCTGTTCTATCTTATGCATCACATAGTCTGCCTCTCCATCTGGATTATGGCACACTGTCATATGAATATTCTCTAATTCTTCCGAATAAGTCTCCCTACTACTCTGAAACAGATTTTTCTCTAAAAATGCAAGTTCTGAATTATTTATAAATCTTGGAGGAATCGCCTCATCAAGTGTAATTATTTCTTCTATCTCCTGCATATTTTCTCTGCAAAGAAGCAGTAAAGCATCTGCCGTTTTTTTACTTGAAGTAAATAGTTCTTCTGGCATCTTCTTTTGTCCTGGTACAAATTGTGGAATCGTTATTGTTACATTAATCTGCCCTGCAACCCTTAATAATTCTTTTAAAAATGCAAGCTGCACCGGAGTAAAACCTGCAAAACCGTCAAAATAAAACACCGCATTCTCAAGCATGGGAGCCTTCCCTGCAAACTCTCTGGCAACATCAAGAATCTGTTCCGTCACCATAAACCTTCCCTCTATGGATTTGTCAAAATGTTCATAAATCCTTCCGAGTTCTTCACATTTATTGGAAAGAGCTTCATTTTCTCCTAACTTTCCAGAAACTTCTTCTATTTGTTCCCAACTTACTCCATATCCGATAAACTCCATGAGCATAGACTTTAACTCATCAATAAATCCCGCCTTTTTCATGCTTTTCTTAAAATAAAGGAATTCATTCTCTCCTTCTGAAAGAATTTTTCGAAGCATCATAGAAACTCCTAAATCCTCAAGAATCTCGCCCGGATGATAATTACATTCATCAAAAATACGGTAAGCCAGGCGGTGGAAACTTAATACATCTATATTAAAAAATCCATGCCGTGGGTGCTTTTTTACCATCTTTCTCTGCATCTCAAGACTGAACTGTTCCGGTACAATTACATAATATTTTTTTTGTGGATTCTCCATAGAAAGGCGAATTACTTCCTGCACAAGATATTCTGTCTTTCCCTGTCCACTTCTTCCTGTAATTAATCTTAGTGCCATTGAATTCTCCTATTAGCAGATTATGCCTCTTTCCAATTAGCAAGCTCATTCCTCAATGTTGATAACAATTCACTTTCTGGCAGTTTACGGACAACCCGTCCTTTTTTAATCAACAGTCCTTCTCCTTTTCCGCCTGCAACTCCGATATCTGCTTCCTTAGCTTCTCCTGGTCCATTTACTACGCAGCCCATTACAGCAACTTTAATATCTAAATCATCAAATTCTGTAACCATTTTCTCCACTTCATTTGCAAGGCCAATCAGATCAATATTCGTTCTTCCACAGGTAGGACATGATACTACTTCTATTCCTCCTTTACGAAGTCCTAATGTCTTTAAAATCTGTTTTGCAGAAGCAATCTCATTAACAGGATCCCCTGTAAGAGAAACACGAATTGTATCACCGATACCCTGATTCAAGATAATTCCAAGACCAATTGCTGACTTGATATTACCGCGGAACAAAGTTCCTGCTTCTGTAATTCCTACATGAAGAGGGTATGGACATTGTGGGGCTAACAACTCATGTGCCTTTGCACACATTAAAACATCGGAGGATTTAATACTGACAACAAGATTATCATATCCAAGTTCTTCTATCATTCTGACTTTATCTAATGCACTCTCCACTAATCCTTCTGCTGTTACTTTTCCATACTTTTCTACGATATGTTTTTCTAAAGAACCACTATTTACGCCAACACGAATCGGAACATTATATTCCTTTGCTTTATCAACAACTGCTTTTACTCTCTCTTTAGAACCAATATTACCTGGATTAATTCTTATCTTATCTGCACCATTTTCAATAGCTGCAATTGCCATACGATAATCAAAATGAATATCCGCTACAATTGGAATATGAATTCTTTCCTTTATCTCTCCAAGTGCCTTCGCTGCTTCTAAAGTAGGCACTGTAGAACGAATAATATCACATCCGGCTGCCTCTAACTCTAAAATCTGTGCAACTGTTGCTTCTACATCTTCTGTCTTTGTATTTGTCATAGACTGGATTAAAATTGGATTGCCTCCTCCAATCACTCGATCACCAATCTTTACCAACTTCGTATGTTCTCTATACATTACTATCCTCTCTTTCTCACTATAACATCCAGATTACTGAAATTAATTCTTCAAACTCTCTCTGGTCTATTCTCAAAAACTCAGCTGCAATAGCAGGTACAAAAAATCCCTGGAATACATACTATTGATAGAAAAGAGCCTGCCGCATCCTTAAAACCATGAGAATTTTTCATCAAATAAAGCATAATTCTCCTTGTTAAACCATAGCTGCAACAGCCTCTTTCTTTTACTTATACATTGTATTTTCCATAGAATAACTTCCGCACAAGCTTATCTGTGTGTTCATTTATATGCTGTAACTATTCAGACAGACACCTTATTATCTTCATGAAAAGTTACTCTTCATATTCTTCATAAAATCCTTTAAATTCTATACAGAACTCCTACTATATAAAGAATATATTTTTTATATCATTTGCCATAACGATGACCATTAATGCCATCAAAAGAACAAGTCCTGCAAAATGAACCATTCCTTCCTTTTCTGGCGGTACTTTCTTTTTCCGAATCATCTCCAGAATAATAAATACTAGACGACCTCCATCTAATGCTGGAAGCGGCAAAAGATTCATCACTCCTAAATTGGCACTTAACATAATCGCAAAGTTAAGAAGACTTAAAATAACAGTCTTAATTCCATACACAATCGACTGCTCATATGTGTTTCCAATCATATTGACAATTCCAACCGGTCCAGATAAATCATTTAGTTTAAATCGTCCTGTTATCAGATACTTAAGGCTCAGGAAGGTAGACTTAATCTGGTACCGAACTTCTAAAACACTGTATTTTACTGTGCCAATGAGTCCTTGCTTTATATCGTCTGTCCTTTCAATGCCAAAAGCATAATTCCCTGTTTCTGTCTTTTTCCTTGTAATGGTTACTGTCTTCTTTTTATTATCTCTCTCATAAGTCACCTTTACATTTGCCTTATCATTGTGCATATAGTTAAAAAGAGAAATCTCACGGAAATTATAAATTCTTGAGCCATCTAACTTTACAATACGGTCTCCCTCACGAAGTCCCGCCTCATATGCTCCACTGTCAGCTGTAACATTTCCAACAACCGCTGGATCTGCACCACCAAATCCAATTACAAAAAGTGCCAGGAAAAATGCCAGAATAAAGTTAAAAAACGGACCTGCAAATATTACAGAGAATCTAGCAAGTGGTGACTGGCTTCCAAAAGCTCGTGGATCCTGACAGGCATCATCTTCTCCAAGCATTACACAACATCCACCAAAAGGCAAACACTTAATGGAATACTTCGTCTCTCCTATCTGCTTTCCAAAAATAGTGGGACCAATTCCTATTGCGAATTCCTCAACACAAATTCCATTCTTCTTCGCCAGGAGAAAATGTCCCAACTCATGAAAAATAACAATAACACTAAATAAAACAATTGCAAGAATTATTTTAAGCATGAATTTTCCTTTCTTTTACTGAAGTACAGAATAAACCCACTGCTCTGTCTCAAGAATTTCTGCTAAATCTGGATGAGCAGATACCTTATGGGCTTCCATACACTTTTCGATAGAACGGACAATGTCCGTATACTTTATCTCACCTTTTAAAAACTTTGCAACTGCCCTCTCATTTGCTGCATTAAAGACAGTAGGCATCGTTCCGCCTGTCTTACCAGCTTCAATTGCAAGAGATAATCCCCTGAATACTTTATAATCTGGCTTTTCAAATGTAATCTGGGATAACTTTGAAAAATCCAGTCTATCTCCAGAAAGACTTCTTCTATCTGGATAAAACAATGCATATTCAATCGGCACCCTCATATCCGGTGTTCCAAGCTGTGCAATAATTGCTCCATCAATATACTGAACCATGGAATGAATAATACTTTGAGGCTGAATCACTACTTCTATCTGTGAATAATCTACTCCAAAAAGCCACTTTGCTTCCATTACTTCAAGACCTTTGTTCACCATCGTTGAAGAATCTATCGTAATCTTTGGACCCATTGACCAGTTTGGATGATTAAGCGCATCTTCTAACGTAACCGTCTCTAAAAATTCTGCACTCTTCCCACGAAATGGCCCGCCTGATGCCGTAAGAAGGATCTTATCTAATGCAGCTTTTGGTTCTCCCTGCAAAGACTGGAATATCGCAGAATGCTCACTGTCTACCGGAAGAATGGATACTCCATATTCCTTCGCCATTGGAATAATCAAGTGTCCCGCTGTTACAAGTGTTTCCTTATTAGCTAACGCAATATCTTTTCCTTTTTTAATGGCTTCCATTGTTGGTAAAATTCCCATCATACCAACAACTGCAGTCACAACAACATCTGCACTGTCGATTCCTGCCACTTCAATAAGACCATCCATTCCACATACAACTTCAACCGGCTCTCCTGCAAGTTCTTCTTTTAACTCCTGCGCCTTTTTCTCGTCAGATAAACTTACCAGTTCTGGATGAAATTCTTTAATCTGTTCTTTTAGACGTTCTTTGTTACTGCCTGCAGCCAACGCTACAATCTGCAACTCATCAGTATGTTCTCTAACGACATCTAATGTCTGTGTACCAATTGAACCCGTTGAACCTAATATCGCTATCTTTTTCATTTTAATCCCACCACCATCACTAACATATAATAAATAATCGGTGCCGTAAATATAATGCTGTCAAATCGATCAAGAATTCCTCCATGTCCTGGAATAAGGTGGCTATAATCTTTGATATCATAATTTCTCTTTATCGCAGAAGCACCTAAGTCTCCAATAATACTGATAAGTCCTCCTACAGCACAAACCACACCAAATACTACAACCAGATTATAGCTCACTGATAAAAACTGCTTTGCGATTAATCCATAAAGACATCCAAGCAGTCCTGCACCAATGACTCCTCCTACAGCACCTTCTATTGTTTTCTTTGGACTTAGTATCGGTGACATCTTATGCTTTCCAATTAGTCTTCCTGTACAGTATGCCAAAGTATCATTTCCCCATGCACTTAAAAATACAAGAACGACCATATAGGCTCCATCTGACAGCATTCTGATTCGATAAATGCAGGAAAGCATTACTGTAACATAAAACAATGCAAAATAAGAAATTGCCACACTAGAAATCTCGTATTTAGGAAAAGTGAATACATAAACTGCAATTAACATAATAAGCACCAATAATGCTAATGGCATTATATACTGCTCTAATCCAAGGAGTAATAACAGATAATATAAAACACTTCCTGTATATACAATTACTCCCAGTGCTGACTTTTCCATCTGGATAACTCTTAAAAGTTCAAATACACCAATCAGCGAAATTGCACCTACTACAAAAAAGGTTAAAAATCCTCCATAATACAATGTAACAAAAGCAATAAGTACCAGGATAATTCCACTGATCAATCTCTGTTTAAACATCGCTGTCCTCCTCTATCAGACTCCACCAAAACGGCGTTCTCTGGTATTATAATACTCTACAGCCTTTATCAATTCCTCTTTATCAAAATCCGGCCAGAGCACTTCTGTAAAATAAAACTCTGCATAAGCAAGCTGCCATAGCATCCAGTTAGAAAGTCTTTGCTCCCCACTAGTTCGGATCATCAAATCTGGATCTGGTAAATCTTTCGTATCAAGATAAGAAGCAAATCTTTCCTCTGTAATCTCTTCTGAAGAAAATTTCCCTTCTTTACAATCCTGTGCCATATGACGCATAGCCCTTACCATCTCATCACGACTTCCATAATTAAGTGCAATCGTAAAATTAAGACCTGTATTCGCTGCAGATACTTCTTCTAATTCGTCAATTGCTGCACGTATATCATCATCCAAACGACTCTTTTCACCAATGACACGAACGCGCATGTTATTCTTTGCTGTTCTTTCGATACAGTCTTTTAAATACTTTCTCAAAAGCTTCATTAATGCCTTTACTTCTTTTTCCGGACGTTTCCAGTTCTCTGTTGAAAATGCGTATACAGTAAGATATTTAATTCCTATATCCCACGCATCTTCACAAATCTGTTCTACTGCCTTCGCTCCCTGTGAATGTCCATAATTTCTTGGCATAAAACGCTTCTTTGCCCAGCGTCCATTTCCATCTAAAATAATTGCCACATGTTCAGGAATAGTAAGCAGCTTTCCATGTAATTCTTTCTCCACTTATCTACAATCCTCCAAATATTTTATTCTACATAAGAAAAACCAGACAGCCAGTCACGCCGGCTGCCTGGTTGCTTTCCATGATATTATACTGTAAGAATCTCTTTGGATTTCTTATCAATAATTCCATCGATAGTCTTAATATACTTATCTGTAGCTTTCTGTACTTTATCCTGCTGATCTTTTAATTCATCTTCAGTAATCTCACTGTTCTTGTTCGCTTTCTTAAGGGAATCATTCGCATCTCTTCTAATGTTACGAATAGCAACTTTCGCTGCTTCTCCCTTCTTTTTAACATCTTTTACGAGATCCTTTCTGCGTTCCTCTGTCAGTTCAGGGAACACAAGACGGATAACCTTACCATCATTTGTAGGATTAATTCCGATATCAGACTGCATGATTTCCTTCTCGATTACCTTTAAAAGAGATGACTCCCATGGCTGAATTGTGATAATTCTTGGTTCTGGAACAGAAATATTACCAACCTGCTGTAATGGAGTAGGTGTTCCGTAATAATCTACTTTAATTTTATCTAATACATGCGGGTTCGCTCTCCCTGCACGAATAGAGTTATACTCTCTCTCAAGATTGTCAACAGACTTCTGCATCTTCTCTTCAAACTTCTTTATCATAGTATGCCTCCTATATTATACTTATTCTCAATTATCGTGTGATACTAATTTACAATAACACAACTTAATTGTCAAGTTTTTTCCAATTCTTGTATTATTTATTCATCATTGTTCTATACCGTAACATAAGTTCCATTAAACTTACCACTCATCGTATTCACAATACTGTTCTCTTCCTCTAATCCAAAGATTACTAAAGGCATCTTATTCTCTAAACACATAATTGTTGCTGTAAGATCAATAACACCTAACTTCTTAGAAAGTACTTCATCAAGGGAAATTTCATCATATTTCACTGCGTCAGGATTAACCTTTGGATCACTGTCATACACACCATCAATTGCTTTTGCTAAAAGAATTGCATCTGCCTCGATCTCAATCGCACGAAGTGCTGTTGCTGTATCTGTAGAGAAATATGGATGTCCTGTTCCTCCCGCAAAGAATGTTACAACACCCTCTTCTAAATTCTTCACTGCATCATCTTTAGAGAAAAGCTCTGTAAATGATCCACAGGTAAATGGTGTATAAACCTTTGTTTTCATTCCTACATGACGAAACATATCAGAAACATAAATACAGTTCATTACTGTTGCAAGCATACCAATCTGGTCAGCCTTTGTTCTTTCCATATTCTCACTGGTTCTTCCTCTCCAGAAATTACCTCCGCCGATAACGATCGCAACCTGCATTCCATCATCAACAATCTGCTTCACCTGTTCTGCCACCTTCAATACAGTTGCCTCATCAAATCCAGTTTTCTTTTCGCCTGCTAATGCCTCTCCGCTTAACTTTAATAAAACACGGTTTAAACTTTTTAAATCTTTCATGTAAACCTCCAAATGTTTTTATCCCATGATAATCTTTCGGGTGCGAAAATCATAGCGAATTTCCGTCTTCTTAAATTTTTCATCTACATCAATAAATTTAAGCATAGTATCACTGTGTGCCAGTACTGGATAATTCATCCCAGACAGCACTGAAAAAAAGACATCTATAATCATATATCCATTTTTCCTCGAAACATTCGACAATAATACCTTCATTTTCACACTCCTGATTCTCTGCCTTTCTACCAAAAGACAAAGTAATACTTAATAACATTATATCTGATTTTCCCCTCATTGTAAAGAAATATAAAAATTCTAATTTGTTTGATTTTTCGTGTTTGAATTGACAAAATTTTTCATAAATTGTGATGTACCTCTTGCTGAAAGCATTTTTCAAACACAATCTAGCTAATAATCCAGCAAAAAATAAACAAAAAATTTTCTTGTCTGTCTTCTTTGACATTGCTATACTATTTTACAGATGTTATTTTTCATCTATGATGCACTATCACAACAGGGAGGTTATTACATATGAGGCTTTATATTATACGACACGGAGAAACAAGGCTAAACGCTTTAGGATGTCTGCAGGGATGGACAGATGAACCTTTGAATCAAAATGGCAAGGATCTTGCAATCATTACCGGAGAAGCTTTAAAGGATATTCCTTTTGATCTTGTTATCACCAGTCCTTTAAAAAGAGCCAGAGAAACCGGGGAACTTGCCGTTTCCGCTTCAGAAAAAAATTGGGAAAGAAAGATTCCGATAATAGAAGATCGTCGTATTATGGAGCTTAACTGGGGATGCTGGGAGGGTCTCGGTTGCCTTGAAAGTAATTTTGAAGTTCCAGATCCTAATTATAATACATTCTATACGGATCCTTTTCATTATCAGGGTTCTCCAGATGGAGACAGTATCACTGATCTAATGAAAAGAACTGCTGACTTTTTTAATGAACTGATTGCCAATCCCGAATACCAGGATAAAACTATTCTTATCGCCACCCACGGCTGTGCACTTCGTGCTATGTTAAATCCTTTATATAAAGATAAAAACAGTTTCTGGCAGGAACATGTTCCATATAACTGTGCTGTAACCATTGTCGATGTCAAAGACGGACAGGCAAAGATTGTTGCCAAAGATAAAATATATTACGACAAATCGCTCTGTTTTGATCACTACAAAGTAGTGAACAAATAAATGAATAAGTAAAATCATCGCAGATGCGTTATATGAATCAAAAAACAGAACCGAAAAATCTTATAGAAACTGTTCCGTTAAAGGGATACGAACCATCACAAGAAAAAAGATCTTATAATCACAGGTATGACATCTTCCCACCTGTAGGATGCCACACCTTGATTATAAGATCTTTTATTTATTATTTTATTGTTGCTGTTTTCTCAATTGCTTTTAATACAAGATTGTTGAGTACTATTCGATTGATATATGCCTTACCATACTGTTTTTCATACTGTGCAGTACTATCCGTGTTAAAGTATTCCTTAATGTCATCATCTGTAACAGCAATCTTCTTTTCTGCTGCAATGACATCTGCAATAAGAAATACTTTTACTGTACTTTCACAGCTACTCTTATACTGATCTCTTAATGCTGCCTCATCTTCAATTCCATATGCTGATAAATAGTCTTTTAAAGAATAATCAGATGATTTTAACTGGCTCTTTAATCCATCAACCAAAACATCAATTCGATCATTAATCAAATCGTCTGGAATCTCATTAAACTTACTCTTTTCAATCATATAATTCCAGATATAATCTCCTTTTTTACTAGTATAAAGCTCATCTTTGATTGCTTTCTTCATCTCTTTTACAGTGCTGTAGCCGTGAATAGAAGACAGATTCTCTTTTACAAACTCATCTGTGAGCTTCTGCTCTTCCTCAATATAATTAATCTTCGTCTCAAATACAACGTCCTTTCCTGCAAGATCCGTAACATTATAATCCTTAGGGAATGTTGTTTTTACCTGCACAGTCTCACCTGGTGTCTTACCAATCAGCTGATCTTCAAAACCATCAATAAATGTTCCGGAACCAATTTCGAGATTCGCCCCAGTGGCTGATCCCCCATCAAATTCCTTTCCATCAATAGTACCTTTATAATCAATATTGACTACATCACCTTTTTTTACCTTGCGGTCTGTTACCTGCTTTTTGTAATTGGCTAAAATAGAATCAATCTGACTCTGAACGTCACTGTCAGAAACCTCTACATCCTTTTTGGCAATCTTTAAAGAATCATACTTACATACTGTTACATAATCTGTTGCCTTTACGCCTTCTAATGTTCCATCATCGTTAAGTCCCTTGCCATAATCTACAGTATCCTCTTTTACTTCCGTTGTTGCCTCTGCTGCCTTTTTGCTGCTTCCGCATCCTGTCAACATACTCATTGATAAAACAAACGCAAGAGCAACTGTTGCAAACTTTTTCATAATAAAAATTATCCTTTCTTTATAACAATTAATTTATTGTGTCCAAAATTTCCTGTTCAAGCTCTTCTGCAATAACTGCTCCCTTTACAAGAGCCTTTCTCACATAATAAAGTGCTTCTTCAGAAGACTTATCTACACCCTGTCCTTTAAAATACATTAATGCAAGACTGTAATAAGCCATACGATACTCTGCAAGTTCCGCTGCATTCATAAAACAAGCGGCTGCTTCCTCATACTGCCCGGAATGGTAGTACTTTGTTCCCATCTGGTACATCTTCTTTGCCTTTGGAACTCCTGCCTCTAAGGCTTTTTCCTGTTCAAGTTGAAAAGCTCTGGCAATTTTACGAACTTTCACTACAGACTTCTCATACTTTATGTTAACCTCATAGGTACCATCTTCTTTTTCTAAAAGAAGTTTCTGTGTAGAAAGCCCTTTTAACAGATAGTCCATATAAGTGTCCAATTCTGCAAATGGCACACTACCATTCACAATTCTCTCTGTCTGTTTTAAATCAACACTGTGATTCTCCTTTAATGGAAGCTGTCCAATAAAAAAAACAGAATGTTTCATAACCTTTTTCTTCTCTTCTGGTTCTGATGCATTCTGCACCATATCATACATCTTCTTTATATTATCCTTTTCGAGAGTCTTTCCTTCCATCATCTCTCTGATTTTTGTTCCTTCTACTGCCATCTTTCCACTCCTAACCTGGCTTCAATTAAATTATCATTCTGCATAAAAGCAGAGAATAACTTATCTTAAAAATTATATTATTAAAGAAAACAATTGTCAATAGCTCCACAACTCACAGTCAGCAAACGATAAATTCCGGTTTACTGCCTTTTTCTTCACAAACAGCTATACAATACCCATCATATTCTATTTCAAAAAAAGTTTCTGCTAAAAACTCTCCGTTCTTTTTTCCTTTAGAGCATGTTTGAAAAATATCTGAAAAATCCAGACCTTCTAATGCAATACCCAGTCCCTCTCCTGTTTTTTTTACATAGCTTTCCCGCAATACCCAGAACCGGGTAAATATTTGTCCGGCTATTTGTTCGCTTTCTTTTGTTTTTTCTTCCTGTTTTCCTGCTTTTTTCTTTCTTTCCAGTCTTTCCAAAAGATTATACTCCTTCTCCGAAAAAAATCTTTTTGCAATCTTCCATTTTACTTCTTTTACTTTTTCAATATCACAGCCAATTTCTGTTTCTGACACGGAACACAATACATATTTTCCTGAATGTGAAAGATTAAAATAAACTTCTTCATTACTTCTCATTGGTTTTCCATGCTCACCATAACAGTATGCTCCCTTTACATTAATTCTTTCTTCTGGAACTCTCCACTCTTTTAAGGCATGATATAATAAAAGCCATGCTGCGAGTTCCGTTTTTCTATCTTCTTCTTTGATTGGACGCACTGTTTTCTCCCACCGCTCTTTCGGAAGAAATTCCTGCCACGATATAAAAGTTTTTGGATCCTTTACATTATCTATACTCATCAAATAAACTTTTGTATTTTTCATTTTATGCCCTGGATTCCTCCTTCCTTCCAGAGTATGTCTCAAAATCACCCCTGCAAATTTTAATATCCATCTGGCAGAAAGCATTTTCAGACATCTTCTATTGCAGTTGTAAACTTTTCTCATGCGATAGTAACTTATCCAAAGGAATAGTACAAAACCAAAAATCCGGAACCCTTTTTGAGCTATTTTGGCTCTGAAAAGATTCCGGGGTTTATACAATATTTTTCAGAAAGCTATTTTGCAACAGTCCCATTTATTCTATCTTAGAATGTATCTGCTAGACCCTACTGAATAAGAGCCATAACCTCATCTTTTTCAATATATCCAACAGACTGTTTTACAACCTTCCCATTTTCAAACACGAGCAGTGTTGGAATGCTCATAACACCAAACTTTGCAGCAAGTGCTGGCTCCTCATCTACATTAACTTTTCCAACCTTTACATTCCCTGCTTCTGCAGCCACCTCGTCCACGATTGGGGATAACATCTGGCATGGCCCACACCATACTGCCCAGAAATCTACAAGAACCTTCCCCTCTGCCTGTAATACTTCCTGTTCAAAATTACTTTCTGTTACTTTTACAATTGCCATTTTTCCTTCCTTTCGATAGTATCTCTGGCTTAAAATATCAAAATATATGTTTTCTGATATTTTAATTCATTTATAACCGTCTTACATCTTAAAACATACAATTTTAAAATTTAGAACATATCTGAAAAAAGTCTCCAGAGTGTGTTCAGATACACTCTATGACTTCTTTTACGAAATACTTTCTTATTATACCATACATTTGTTATTTGTAATCTTATATTTTTTCTTACATGACTATAATTTACAGTTTTTATTTTTTCTTTTCTTTTGCATCCTTTATAACATCATTCACCGCCAAAGAAGTAACACTAATGATAATGAGTGCAATCCCCACAATATCCGCTGCCACAAATACCTGATGTAATAAAACCACCGTGAAAACAGTAGAAACAAGAGGCTCCATACACGCAAACAGACTGCTCTTTACCGGACCTAAATACATAACACCTTTTAAATAACAGCTAAACGAAACAATTGTTCCAAACACAACCACAATCCCAACTAACGTCACTGTGAGCCAGTCCCATCTTCCCGGAGGTGCCCAGAATTTTGAAAATGGTATCAGCATAATTCCACCAATAAACATTCCCCAGCCAATAACGAGTGTTGAGCCATATTCCTTTAACAGGCGTACTGGCCAGACCGTATAAAATACAACCGCAATAGCTGTCGTAATCCCTAAAATCAAAGCTTTCTGAGAAATTGCAAGACTGTGGATATTTCCATGTGTGGACATCAGAAATACTCCTGCAACTACCGCAATCAGTACGACAATATCAATTATTCTTGGAAGCTTTCTGTCAAGGAAAAGACATAGTAGCATAATCATAACTGGTGAAGTATACTGAAGTACCGTCGCTGTTGCCGGATTAGAATACTGCACACACAAAAAGTATGTAAGCTGACACGCCAACATACCTAATGCTGCAAACAAAATCATACTCAATGCGGTTTTCCTATCTTTCCATATTTCAAAAATCCTGCCCTTTTTCTGAAATGCAGCAAAACAGAGCATGATAAATCCACCAAAAACAAGTCTCGCTGTAACAAGCCACTCTGCATTCATTCCTCTCATGTCAAAGAGAAGCTTTCCCACTACACTTGATAATCCCCAGCATGCTCCACCAAAAAGAGCAAATGCAGTTCCTTTTACTTTTGCATTCATCTTTATTTCCTTTCTTCCCTATTTTTTCACATTCTTCTCTATTTTACAATAGGGTACAACAGTTTGCAAATAAAAAATCCCATCTTGGTGCGCTCTCAAACGAGCAAAAAAGAGACCCTTGAAATATGGCTTAAATAAGCCATATTTCAAGGGTCTCTTATGGACCTGAGGGGAATCGAACCCCTGTCCGAAAACCTATTCCGTACGGTATCTCCCATCACAGTCTCTATTTTGACATTCCCTCTGTCTGGCGTCTAAAGACAAACTCCAGATTTCAGTAGCTTCATATTACTTCATACTCCGCAAAGCTTTGGAATACGAGTGTCCCACATAATCGGTGCCGGACTCTCAGTCTGTGGGGATACTAAGGCCGACAGCTGCAACTAGGCAGCGTATGCTAAATTATCTTCAGCGTTTATATTTAGTTCCGAGTTTTAACGTGGTCCCGGACCACGGATGGCTGCCCCACGTTCAAAATCCCCGTCGAAACCAGTACAAGCCCCCATGAGGGTTCTTTGAACCGTAGTATTATCATTATATACTTTCTGAGGAAAATGTCAAGGGGCAATTTATCGGACAGACTTTATTTCTTTTAATATAGTGTTCACTATCAACTTCTACCGTCCAAAGGTAGCTTTTTTCTCTCATAAGAAATAAAAAGAGTTCTGTATGAAAACTTATAGTTTATTTACTGATTTTTACATCCGCAAATCCATATCTTGTATCAATCAGCTTATTATCTACATTCTCTCCTGTGATAATATTTTTTCTTGTCTGTGATACTTCAATTTTTAGGTTTGTACAGCCACGGACATCCACTGTGTAAGATTCCACACTAAGATCTTTTATCTCTATTTGTTTTAATAATCTGGTTCCATCGTAAATCTTCACATCTCCAGTCTTATATAATGACCACTTCGGATCATCACAAATTCCTACTTTAAACTGCAGTGTAGAATATTTACCTTCTAAATTAAAATAAATATCTTTCTGTGTCAATCCCTGTCCTGTTGTTGTAAATCCATGGGTATAGTTCTTTCCACTCATACTGAAGCTCTTTGTATTACAACTCACATATCCTGTAGAAGTTCTATATGGCTGTACATAATCTAAAAGCCAGCCGGAAGTCGGCATCACAATCTTTTTAGAAGAGCTGCTTCCTGTAAATATTTTGCTGTTTGCACTTAAATATGGCACAACTTTATATGTATAGCTTCCACCTAATTCTAAATTTTTTACGGTATAACTGTATTCTTTTATTGATGTGATTTTACTCCAACCGTTATTAGAAACCGCTTTATATACATAATATGGTGTGCATCCCGTCAAGTAGACAATTAAAAAAATATAAAATTTTTGTGTTGCCCGGTTGTATATCGGGCAACA
>NZ_CAKRCF010000015.1 GCF_934307085.1 uncultured Anaerobutyricum sp. | reverse complement strand
CTTATCCATAAAAAATGCCCCCTTTCAGATAAACAGTTTTATTTTTTTCAACTGTCTACCTAAAAGGGAGCATACCACTTTTAATCAGGCGCTTTTTAACCAGAGATAGACTTCGCAGCTCCAAAGCCACCTCTGCGATTATAAGCGGGCTCGGTTTTCTGACTTTGGCGGGGTCAGGGGTCGTCTGTCAAATTGTACGAACAATATAATAGACAAAATGCAATGAAAAAACCAAAAACATTCGAATTTAAGGTCTGAAATCTACAAAAAATCTTTTTAAATTACCTGTTGACAGATTAAGAGAGACGTGATATTGTATAAGCGTACAAAATAATAGACAGTTAAAGCAAAGGTGCTTACAACAATTTGTAAGTGTCTTTGCTTTTTTTGTTTCATGGGAAAGGTGTCATTTCCCATATGATAAAAACCGGTTTGTAAAAAGAAAATGAGAGTTTTAGATAATAAGGAGGATTTTATCATGAGATTAAAAGATACAGGACTTACAGTACAGGATATTAAGGACAAAGTAAATAAATATATGATTGAGACGTATGAGCGTTTTGATTTCTTAGCTGAGACAGCAGAGGGAATGTACATTTACGATGAGAATGGTACTCCATATCTTGATTTTTATGCAGGTATCGCAGTAAATAACGCTGGTAACAGAAATCCAAAGGTTGTTGCAGCGGTTAAAGACCAGGTAGATGACATCATGCATACATTTAACTATCCTTACACAATTCCGCAGGCATTACTTGCTGAAAAAGTTTGTAAGACTCTTGGAATGGATAAAATCTTTTATCAGAACTCCGGTACAGAAGCGAACGAAGCGATGATTAAGATGGCTCGTAAATATGGTATTGAAAAATATGGTCCTAATAAATATCATATCGTAACTGCTAAGATGGGATTCCACGGAAGAACATTTGGTGCGATGTCCGCAACAGGTCAGCCGGGTAACGGATGTCAGGTCGGTTTTGGTCCTATGACTTACGGTTTCTCTTATGCTCCATATAATGATTTGGAAGCTTTCAAAAATGCATGTACTGAGAATACAATCGCTATCATGGTTGAACCGGTACAGGGCGAAGGTGGTGTTCATCCTGCAACACCAGAGTTCTTAAAAGGACTTAGAGAATTCTGTGATGAAAAGGGAATGCTCTTATTATTAGATGAGGTACAGACAGGATGGTGTAGAACTGGAGCGGTAATGTCCTACATGAATTACGGAGTAAAGCCAGATATCGTTTCTATGGCAAAAGGTCTTGGCGGCGGAATGCCAATCGGTGCTATCTGTGCAACAGAAGAAGTATCTAAAGCATTTACCCCAGGTTCTCATGGAACAACTTTTGGTGGACATCCAATCAGTTGTGCAGCAGCTTTGGCAGAAGTAGAAGAACTTCTTGACAAAGACTTAGCAGGAAATGCAAAGAAAGTTGGAGATTATTTCGCAGCAAAATTAGAGAAACTTCCACATGTAAAAGAAGTAAGACATCAGGGACTCCTCGTTGGTGTAGAATTTGATGATGAGATTTCTGGTGTGGAAGTAAAACATGGATGCCTCGACAGAAAGCTTCTTATTACAGCGATTGGTGCACATGTCATTCGTATGATTCCGCCACTGATTGTTACAGAAGAGCAGTGCGATGAGGCTTGTGCGATTATTGAAGAGGCAGTAAAGGCATTATGCTAAGATGACATTTATATGGGAAAAAGACTTATAGTAAATGATGATTGCAGATTAGAATGTTTTTCAACAAAATGAAATTTATAAAAAGTTGTATAGAATCCAAAGAAAAAATTACATAAAGTATAAAAGAAAATTATAAAAATAAAAGGACAAGGGTGTCACAAGTGAGTTTGTGATGCCCTTGTCTTTTTCTAGTTGAAAGAACAGAAAAAGTAGACAGAGATAGAAACATCGCAGATATAGTTGGCGAATGAATTCTGAATAGTTACAAAGTTTTAAAGATGACATTTTTATAAAGTAAGCATTATAGCCGACATTTATATTAAAAGATTATAGAAGTTAGAAAGGAAAAAAATATGGCACATCTTGTTATTACGATAGGATGCGAATATGGCGCGAAAGGCAACATGATCGGAAGAAAAGTTGCAAAGGATTTGGGAATAAAGTTTTATGACCGTGATACGGTTGATAAGATTATCAAGGAAGTTGGTATTCCTAAAGACATCATGGAAAAGGTAGAAGAAGGTGGAACAATCGCCGGAAAAGGTGCAGAAGGTGATGTTCGAGGTTCTTTCTCCAAATATGCGGATTTAACGCAGCGCGCGATTCACGTCCAGAAAACAATTATCCGTAAACTTGCAGACAGAGAATCCTGTGTGATTATCGGACGTTCTGCTGATTACATTTTAAAAGAGCAGAAACCAATACTGCGAATCTTTATTTATTCACCGGAAGATATTCGGATTCATAATGTTATGAAGAGTCATAACTTTTCTGCAGAGGATGCAAAATTATTTATTACGGAAAAAGATAAACGTTATCACAAGAGACATCTTGCATTAACGGGAAGTAACCGTGGTGACCGTCATAACAGAGATATGCTGATTGACAGCAGTCTTTTAGGTGTTGACGGAACTGCAGAACTCATTGAAGAAGTAGCAAAGAAAGTATTTCACGAATAGGAGGGACAGGATATGAACAAGAAAGAATCGGAATTTAACAAAGTATTTAGTGCCTGGGATATCCTCGTAATCGCTTTTGGAGCTATGATTGGATGGGGCTGGGTTGTATCAACCGGAAACTGGATTGAAAAGGGCGGTGTTCTTGGAGCAGCACTCGGATTTTGTCTTGGTGGTGTTATGATTTTCTTCGTAGGTCTGACTTACGCAGAGCTGACAGCAGCAATGCCACAGTGTGGTGGAGAACACGTATTCAGTCATCGTGCAATGGGTCCGACAGGTTCGTTTATCTGTACCTGGGCAATCGTTTTAGGATATGTCAGTGTAGCGTGTTTTGAAGCTTGTGCATTTCCAACGATCATCACTTACCTGTGGCCGGGATTTTTAAAAGGGTATCTGTATACTGTTGCAGGATTTGATGTATATGCTTCATGGCTTGCAGTTGCAATTATAGTCGCATTTTTGATTATGATGATTAACATTATGGGAGCGAAAACAGCCGCTATTTTACAGACAGTACTTACCTGTATCATCGGTGGTGCAGGAATTTTATTGATTGTAGCTTCCGTAATTAATGGTACTGTGGATAATTTAGATGGACAGATGTTTGTAGGAAATACCGCAGGACTTAATATCAAAGCAATTCTCGGTGTTGCAGCAATGTCACCATTTTATTTTATTGGTTTTGACGTTATTCCACAGGCAGCAGAAGAAATTAATGTTCCTCCGAAAAAAATCGGTAAAATGCTTATTTTATCTGTAATTTTAGCAGTTGTTTTCTATGCACTTGTAATTATCGCAGTAGGACTTGTTCTTGATTCAGGTGCCATTGTAAAATCACAGGAAGCAACCGGACTTGTTACAGCCGATGCAATGGGAACAGCATTTGGAATGAAGATCATGGCAAAAGTAGTCATTGTCGGTGGTATGTGTGGTATTATCACATCCTGGAACTCCTTCTTAATTGGTGGTTCTCGTGCAATGTATTCCATGGCAGAATCTTATATGATTCCAAAAACATTTGCAAAGCTTCATCCAAAACATAAAACACCAATTAATGCACTTATTCTTATTGGTGTCCTTACAATGCTTGCTCCATTTGCCGGAAGACAGCTTCTTGTATGGATTTCTGATGCAGGTAACTTCGCATGTTGTCTTGCTTACTGTATGGTAGCGGTTTCCTTTATGATATTAAGAAAAAAAGAACCCGATATGCCAAGACCATATAAAGTTCCAGCTTATAAATTCTTCGGAACAATGGCAGTCATCATGTCCGGATTCATGGTATGTATGTACTGTATCCCGGGCAGCGGCGGAAGCCTTATCCTTCCTGAATGGGGAATGGTAGGAGCTTGGAGTTTACTCGGTGTAGTATTTTATGTTGTATGTAAGAGAAAATACAAAGAATCCTTCGGTGATCTTGTTGAACTTATTTCTGATGAAGACGCAGCAACACTGATGCCAGAAGCAGACGATAAAGAACTTGATAAAGTTATTGACGCAGCAATTGACAGGGTGCTGGCTTCTATTTGAGAGTAACAACAGACGAAACCGGGAGAATCGTATACTAGCATCTGTGACTTTAGTCGCGGCGGTTTGAATGCTCGCTTACCCGTTCGTATCCAAACCTTGCTCCGAGGCCACAGATGCTAGTATACGATTCTCCCGGTTTCTGTCTTTGATAAATAGAAGCCCTGCGAGGATTTGAGTTGTGAGCAGTTAGCCTTGTTGTGGTTGCTGAAGTATGGTGACATAAATTTTTGCCTTCGATAACTAGAAGCTTAATGTGGATTTGAGTTATAGGCTTTTGGTCATTTTGATATTATGGTAATATTAATTAGCGATTTATTAAAGGGCGATTTGGAAATTTGGATTGATATTTTCTGTTTTACTTAGAAAATATCAAAATATTATTGCGATAATAGTTAAGAAACATCTGTTTACTGCATCCTTTAAATAAGCAGAAGTCTTGAACGCTCAACCCCAAATCATTACAGCCCTTTTTGATTTAATTTATCCAATACAGCCAAAGTCAGAACCATGAAAATGAAATACTCCTTATCTGTGATCTCGGAATATTTCATTCTCATGGTTCGTCTGTTAGCCTACATTCCCCAATAAATTAAATCACACAAAGGAGGATTTTCATGGATTATTTATCTCATAATGTGGCAGTTAATTTAAAGCAGATTCGCCAGTCAAAAGGAATGAGTCTCGGTGAGGTTGCGGAGCAGACTGGAGTCAGTAAAAGTATGCTCGCACAGATTGAAAAAGGCACAGCCAATCCCTCTCTCGGTGTACTTGGAAAAATTACAAGTGGCCTTCGTATAGAGTTTCAAACACTTATTGACCCGCCAAGAGAAGACTTTTGTCTCGTAAGTCCGAAAGAAATTATTCCGACAAAGGAACTTGAAGGACAGTATAAAGTTTGGACATGCTTTCCATATGAAGATTCTCATTCAGTGGAAGTATATCGAATAGACATCGAACCCGGCGGGGTTTATGTGAGCGGAAGTCACGGAGAAAAAACAAGAGAGTACATTACGGTGACAGAAGGTGTACTTACGATAGAATGTCATGGGCATATACAGACAATTGATAAAGAGCAGGTCTATAAATTTGAGACAGATCAGGCACATATTTATCGGAATGAGGGAGCGGAAATGGTGAGCTGCACTTGTTTCTTTCTTGATTATACTGGGTTGAGATGATAAACAGACGAGCCTCTGAACCCTATCATATGCAAAAATGCTTCGTATCACTGCGTCCAAGCTGCTCGACCGCAACTTGAACACGCTCTAAGGCGCATTTTTACATATGATAGGGTTCAGAGGCTCTGTATATATGGATGTACTCTCGAAGTCTTTCTTGCACTTGCTTTTGTGGCTGATTTTCCGCCAGTCGCACCCGAATTTCATTAACGTACGCACCGCGTACGCCTTAAAAATTTGGGCACAACTGACAAAAAATCTTCTCACAAAATCAAGCACAAAAAGATTCCGAGAGTGCATTATGGTTAGAGAGGAGGATGGATTGTGTAGTGTTGCATCAAAACTTGTTTAAGTAATGTATTATAAATAAGTTTGCATTGAACTTATTTAAGTAATATGTTATAAACAAGTTTGAGGTGATTAATATGGAATACAATTTTTCAAAAGACTTGAAATCTATTCGAGAAATATTAGGTATCTCTCAGAGTGAATTTGCAGACCAGATTGGAGTAGAACAGGTAACGATTTCAAGAAATGAATTAGGAAGAACGAATCCATCTGCAAAAATTTTGGAGAATGTATATACATTTGCTTTTGCTAAAAATATAAAGATTAATAAATTAAAGGAAATGTTTTGGAGAGATGATTTAAAAAAACATGAGAAATTACTTTTTCATGGAGCAAAAAGCAAAATTGAAGGAGCGATAGATATTCACAGAGGCAGGCATAATAATGATTTTGGTCAGGGTTTTTATGCAGGAGAAAGTTATGAACAGGCAATATCGTTTGTTTCAGGATTTGAAAATTCATCGGTATATTATATTTGTTTTAATGATGATAATCTTACATGTAAAAGATATGAAGTAAATCAAGAGTGGATGATGACAATTGCGTACTATAGAGGTGCGTTAGATGAGTATAAGAATCATCCAGTTGTAAAAAAAATTATAGAACAGTCGAGAGCTTGTGATTACATAATTGCACCAATAGCAGATAATCGTATGTTTCAAATCATTAATTCATTTATTGAAGGAGAACTTACAGATGAACAATGTAAACACTGCCTTGCAGCAACAAATCTTGGAATGCAGTATATCTTTGTAAGCGAAAAAGCAGTATCGCAGGCAAAACTTATAGAACGTTGTTATATTTCGCAAAATGAAAGAGAATACTATAAGCATATACGACTTGAAGAGTCGAAGTTAGGAGCTAATAAAGTAAAATTAGCCAGAAAGCAATATAGGGGCAAAGGCCGGTACATTGATGAAATTTTGGTGTAAGGAAGTGGATAATGCATGAAAAAGATAGATAGAGATGGTTTGCTTTTATGTGAACTTCAGGCAACAGCCTTTGAAAATTCTATAGATAAAATGGATTCAAGTTCTGAGATTTTTATTAGAAGATTTATGAAAAGCAATATAGCCAAAAGAATGGATGACAAATCAGTTCTTGATAGCAATCTTCAGGCAAATGATATTTTGCAGTTAGTGGATGAGGAATATGGAGTTTCACATTATGGAACGGTAAAATATACTCATAATGAGATGTACTGGATTGGATACATTTATAGATATTTTGCAATTACCTACGAATTCACATCAGCACGAGTTTATAAAATCGTAAAACCTAAAGAATTACGGGAATTATTTTTGCCATATCATACATTAGACCCATCTCAGGCTATAGAGAGAATATTAGAAGCAAAAGGATTATTACTTGATGAAGAAGCAGAGCTACAGCGACAGTACGAGATATTCAGAAGAATAAGGATGGGTTCAAAATGATTTCATCTACTTTATTCGTAACTTGATTTTTGGAAAAACGCCAAGCTTATCTTCCTCTCTAACCACAAGCTGATTTCGCCTGCTCCATTCGCAACTTGATTTTTGAAAAAACGCCAAGTTTACTCTACCCTCTATTTACAAGATGATTTTGGCTACTCCATCAGTAATTTGATTTTGTCCCAACAAACAGAAACTAAAAAAAGAAAAGATATAACAAATGCGCCTTAGAGCAAACTCTTAATGCGGATGAGCATTAAGAGTGCAGTGATACGAAGCATTTGTTATATCTTTTCTTTTTTAGTTTCGTCTGTTTATCCACACAAAAAACAAACCGCTTATTTAGTAGTCATATCATCAGCCTTCTTACGAAGCTTAGCCATCATTCCCTTTTTCTCTGGTTTTGGAACTGGAGCTTTACGGAAGTTATTGATACTTGTGATGTAGATACCGCTGATCATTGCTTTAATCTCAGCTTTTACTGGAATTAAATCGTATACATTTTCATCAGCAATAAGGCTTGTAACCTTAGGTCCGATCTTAGCCTTTACTACAGGTACTTTTGCACGGCGGGCTCTCTTTGGAGTCTGGTCAATTACAATCTGTGGAAGACCGGAATCTTTTAAAGGGAGTCTCTTTTTATCTATTACCAGCATAGTAACCGGAGTAGCGGCGCTAAATAACTGTTCTTTTTGTTCTTGTTGTTCTTTCTGAAGCTTGGAACCTTTGTAATAAAGGAATCCGAGAATGGCGAGTGCAACTAAAAGGATAATTGCAAAAACAATCCATGGGTTCATAATATTCCTCCTATTCTTTCTTTTTGATAACACAAATTTCATTCTAACATTATTTACGTTAATTGAAAAGAAAAAATTACGGTTTTATGCTACTTTTTCATATAAATAAGCTTTTTTCAGGCAGTTGTTGCGGGGTAAGCGTAATCTTTGGTCATTTTTTAAGTGTTGCTTCCAGATTAATATAACTTTAAGATGATTCTTAATTATTATTGTCAAATGAGTATAGACTTCAAATTATCTTTAATGACTAATATTGCAAATATATTTTTTAATCTGGATGTGAATTGTTACTGTTGAGCTGCCAGCATTTCCTCAATAGCTTTCTTAGCATATTCACCAGCAAATTTCTTCTCAGTCGCCGGAAGATCAGCGAACTTAAATGGCTTGCCAAAAGAAATCGTTACATGGGAAGGATAAACGCGAAGCCCCGGATTATTTTCAAAGATATCGCGTGTTCCGGTAATAGCAACAGGAACGACAGGAGCTTTTGCTCTTTGTGCCATTTTCAGGCTACCGCCTTTAAACTCTCCGAGTTCTCCATTTGTGCTTCTTGTACCTTCTGGATAGATGCACATGGAGTAACCTTCTTTTAAATAGTCTACGCCTTCTAAGATTGTCTGTAATCCCTTACGCACATCGCTACGGTCTAGGAAAAGACAGTGGATGCATTTCATCCAGGAAGAAAGTCCTGGAATCTTTCCGAGGTTGTCTTTTGCAACGAAGCCCACACCGCCCGGAATAGTAGCGCCTGTAACAATGATGTCGAAGTAGCTGCTGTGGTTTCCGACAAAGAGCGAGGCTTCTTCGGGGATATTTTCCAGTCCCTTTACCTCAACTGTAACACCGGATATTTTCAAAAGATGTTTAAATACCTTTTGAATATGCTCCTGCGCAATGCGGGAAGCTTCCTGTGGATTTGTTTTCTCCAGCTTTTTTAAACGAGCCCGTGTTGGGGTTGTAAATATTAAATAGAAAAATACATATACTGCAATGCAAATAGAACGAAAAGTCATAATTTCCCCCTTTCAAACACACTCTAGCGTCCGTAAAGTTTTGTTACATCATAAAGTCGTTTTGCAACGTCACTGGTAAGGAGTTCCTTCTTCACGCGGTAAGTCCAGTTGCCTTCCGCTTTTCCTGGTGTGTTCATGCGACAGTCGCTTCCCTGACAGAATAAATCCTGAACAGGAATGATCGCAAAACGTGCAGGAGAACCGAAGCAGGTACGGATGAAGTCCCAGCTAACCTGAGAAGCGTCTGTATTCATGTAGCGGCGGACTTTATCGCGGGCTTTCTCAGATGCGGTTGCATACCAGCCTGTAGTTGTGTCGTTGTCGTGAGTTCCTGTATAGCATACGCAGTTGTATGGCTGATTATAAGGAAGATAATTGCTGTCTTCGTCCTCAAATGCAAACTGAAGAATCTTCATGCCTGGTAATCCAAACTTGTCGCGTAATGCGCGTACATCATCGGTAATGATACCAAGATCTTCTGCGATAATAGGAGGTTCTTCTCCAAAAGTCTTAATTAATACTTCAAAGAATTCATCCTTTGGTCCGTCAACCCATTTACCATTTAAAGCAGTTTCAGAGTCGGCAGGAATCTCCCAGTAACTTTCTAAACCACGGAAATGATCAATGCGGACGATGTCGCTTAATAAGAACTGTGTTTTGAAACGTTCCATCCACCATTCGTAATTGGTCTTTTTGTGGTATTTCCAGTCGTAGAGAGGGTTGCCCCATAACTGACCTGTTGCGCTGAAATAGTCTGGTGGTACTCCGGCTACAACAGTAGGGAATCCATCGGAATCTACCTGGAACAGTCTTGGCTCAGCCCATACATCAGCACTGTCACCAGAAACAAAGATAGGAATATCTCCGATTAAAAGAATATCCTGCTCATTAGCGTAAGCCTTTAACTGGCTCCACTGACGGCAAAATGTCCACTGAAGGAACTTCTCATAAAGAATCTCATCTTCAAACTCACGCTCAATAACAGCTTTCTGAGACTTTGTAGGTTTGCGGTATTTCTTCTCCCACTCTAACCAGTGAGCGCCGCCTTTGGACTTCTTGATTGCCATAAACATTGCATAATCATCAAGCCAGTGTGCGCTCTTACCAAACAGTGCAAGCTCAGATTTTAACGGATTATCCTCTGGAAGTTCTTTAAAGCGGGCAAATGCTTTCTTAAAGAGTTCTTCTTTATATTCTCCTACAGCAGCGAAATCTACTTCCTCGTCTGAAAAGTGAGGAACATTACTTAAATCAGCGTCTGTGAGAAGTCCTTCATCTTTCAGAAGTTCGGGGCTGATTAACAATGGCTGTCCTGCAAAAGAAGAAAAGCACTGGTAAGGACTGTTATGTCCGCCAGTAGGTCCAAGCGGAAGTGTCTGCCATAAATGCTGGCCGGATTCCTGTAAGAAATCTACGAAACGGTATGCTTCTGGGCCTAAGTCTCCAATACCAAACTTGCCTGGTAAAGAAGTTGGGTGAACTAAGATACCGGAAAGACGGCGCATTCTTTTTAAAAGTGAAAATTTATCGTTCATACGAACCTCCCTTAAACTAAGTAGTACTGATAAATATTATACTGAATTTTGACAAAAATCGCAATGATTGATGAATGGAATTTGTCAAAGGAAAAGAGACGCCTCCGAAGAGAGGATAGAAGTCTTATGTTGCAATTTTCTGTGTTCTTCCCTGATTCCAGAACTGATTTGAGGAAGAGGGTAGAAGTCTAATGCTTGATTTGACTTTATTGAATTTATTTGTCTGTTTAGCCAGCTAAACAAAACTCTAAAATTTTCAGAAAAACAGTATATAAATATTCGTATAAAATATTTATATAAATATTTAGATACCAAAATGTTTAAAAAGAATTAAATTGGAAAAAAGGTGCAAAAATCATTGTGAAATTGCATAAAATATGCATCATACATATAGTTATATTTCACATATTTGATTTCCCTTACTTCTTTTTGATAAAAAGTTATTGAAAAAGTTATATAAAAATTTTATAATGAACACAGCAAGGAGGAGTGAGACATGAAAGCCAGTATAAAACAGATTAGTGAGATTACAGGCTTTTCTCCGGCGACCATTTCGAATGCGCTGAATCACAAAAAAGGTGTGAATCAGAAGACTGCAGAAAGAATCTTTCAGGTGGCGAAGGAGATTGGATATATCTCAGAGAATAAAATTACAAAAATAAAGCTGGTTATCTACAAGAGAAATGGGTTGATTATTGATGATTCCCCGTTCTTTCCTATTTTATTGAAGGGTGTAGAGAATGAGTGCCGGGCTTCTGGATATGAGATGGTTATATGTAATGTAGACCGTAACGATCCAGATTATGAGGAACAGGTAAAGCTGATTCTGAATGATACCTCTTCTGCGATACTTTTGCTTGGAACAGAGATGATGGATGAGGACTTTCCTCTATATATGAGTGGAAATTGTCCGATGGTGCTGTTGGATTGCTGGAGTTCGAATTACTCTGTGAATGCCGTACTTATTAATAATGCAGATTCTGCGGTGACGGCGGTTCAGTACCTTATTAATAAGGGACACAGAGAGATAGGATATCTCAGAGGAAGATTTCGAATCAAGGCATTTACTTCCCGGTGTGCGGGATACAGCAGAGCACTTTCCAAGAATAACATTGAGTTAAACAGCCAGTACATTTTCACAGTAAGTACCACGATGGATGGTGCTTATAAGGATATGAAGGAGTATCTGGCAAAGGGAGCGAAGATGCCAACTGCATTTTTTGCGGATAACGACATGATAGCTCTTGGTTGTATCAAAGCTTTTCAGGAAGCAGGATACAGAGTACCGGAAGATATTTCGGTTGCAGCATTTGATGATCTTCCGTTCTGCGAGATTTCTTCACCGCGACTGACGACGATTAAAGTATTTAAATACGAGATGGGCCAGATTGCAGTCAGACGATTGATAGAAGTCATGAAGGACGGCGGTAAAATAAATACAAAGACACAGGTATGTACGGAGTTTGTAGAACGCGACAGCGTAATTGATTTAAACTCCGCCTCAAAAAAAGGAGGAAATTAGAGGATGGATAAGGTAGTACTTGGTTTTGCACCAACAAGAAGAGCGATTTTCTCAGCACCAGCTGCTGTAGTGTATCGGGGATTAACAGCAAAGAGATTAAAAGAGTTAAATGTAGATTTTGTAGATATTGATGACGTAAATGACGAAGGTCTTCTTTATGATGACGCTGGAATGGAAAAAATCTACGAAAAGTTCAGAGATGCAAAAGTAGATGGTTTATTCGTTCCTCACTGTAACTTCGGTACAGAGTATGAAGTATGCCGTCTGGCTAAGAAGTTAAATGTTCCTGTTTTATTATGGGGACCAAGAGACGAATGTCCAGATGAGAACGGTATGCGTCTTCGTGACAGCCAGTGTGGATTATTTGCAACAGGTAAAGTTTTAAGAAGATTCGGAATTCCATTTACATATTTAAAGAACTGTAATCTTGAAGATGAGTGCTTTGCAGAAGGAATTGACCGTTTCTTAAGAGTTTGTAACGTAGTAAAAGCATTCCGTAATACAAGAGTTCTTCAGATTTCCACAAGACCATTTGATTTCTGGTCAACAATGTGTAACGAAGGCGAATTACTTGAGAAGTTCGGAATTCAGCTTTCTCCAATCCCAATGCCAGAGTTAACACAGGCAATGAAGGATGTAAAAGAGAATTCTCCAGAAGAGATTAAAGAAGTAACAGATTACTGCCGTGAGAAAATGTGCATAAAAGTTACACCAGAACAGCTTGATAACGTAGCAGCATTAAAGATTGCTATGACAAGATTAGGAAAGAAATACGGATGTAACTGTGGAGCAATCCAGTGCTGGAACGCACTTCAGGATGAAATCGGAATCATGCCATGTGCAGCAAATGCACTTTGCAATGATGAGGGATTCCCAATCGCATGTGAGACAGATATCCACGGAACAATCACTTCTGTATTAGTAGAGGCTGCAGCAATGGGAGAGACAAGATCTTTCTTCGCTGACTGGACCGTTCGTCATCCATATAATGATAACGCAGAGCTTTTACAGCACTGTGGTCCATGGCCAATCTCCATCGCCAAAGAAAAACCAACGATCGATACACCAGTTGCATTCGATTGCTCCGGTTCCTTAATGGCACAGGCAAAAGATGGAGAACACATTTCCTTAGTACGTTTTGACGGAGATAACGGAGAATACTCTTTACTTCTTGGAAACGCTAAGACAGTAGATGGTCCTTATACAAAAGGTACCTATATGTGGGTTGAAGTTGAGAACCTTGACCGCTTAGAAGATAAACTCGTTCAGGGACCTTACATCCACCACTGCGTAGGTGTTCATCAGGATGTTGTACCTGTATTATACGAAGCATGTAAGTACATCGGTGTTACACCAGACTTATATGACCCAATCGAGGAAAAAGTAAAAGCTATCATCCGTGGTGAAAAGGTAGAAAAATAATTAGTAGTTTAAGTTAACAATTGAAATTTGATAACTATTCAGATTCGGATAATTTTTGAATGATGCTTACCTGAAAAATATATAAAAATATATAGCGAAGCAAACTTATTTGCAAAAGAGCATAAAAGATGAACTCTGAATAGTTATCTCATTCATTTACATTTATATAGGAGGCATAAAAGTGAATTTAGAAGCATTATCCTTTGAATGCAGACAAAATGTCCTTGATATGATTATGGAAGGAAGAGCCGGTCATATCGGTGGAGACTTCAGTGTAATGGATATCCTCATTACTCTGTACTTTAAACAGATGAATATTAGTCCTGATAATCTTGACGATCCTAACAGAGATTTATTCGTTATGAGTAAAGGACATTCCGTAGAAGCATACTACGCTGTTCTTGCAGCAAAAGGCTTCTTAGATATCGAAGATGTAATTAAGAACTTCTCCAAATTTGGTTCTCCATACATCGGACATCCAAATAACAAACTTCCAGGAATCGAGATGAACTCCGGTTCTCTTGGACATGGACTTCCAGTTTGTGTTGGTATGGCACTTGCAAATAAGATGGATGGAAAGACAGGCCGTGTTTACACAGTTATGGGTGATGGCGAGCTGGCAGAAGGTTCTGTATGGGAAGGTGCTATGGCAGCCGGACATTACAAATTAGACAACCTTTGTGCAGTAGTTGACAGAAACCGTCTTCAGATTTCCGGTAACACAGAAGATGTTATGGCGGATGATGACTTAGATGCACGTTTCCGTGCATTTGGATGGAACTCCATTCATGCACAGGGCAATAATATTGAATCTTTAAATGAAGCATTTGAAGAAGCAAAGACCTGCAAAGGAAAACCAACGGTAATTATCGCAGATACAATTAAAGGTTACGGCGGTGGCGAGATCATGGAAAACAAAGCTGACTGGCACCACAAAGTACCTACACAGGAAATGTACGAGACAATTTCCGCTGAACTTTTAAAGAGGAGGGACGCAGCAAATGAATAAGATTGCAAACCGTCAGGTAATCTGTGAGACATTAATGGAACAGGTAAAAGAGGATAAGAGCATTGTTGCTTTATGTAGTGACTCTCGTGGTTCAGCATCCATGACACCATTTTTCAATGCTTATCCTGAAAATAGTGTAGAAATCGGTATTGCAGAGCAGAACTTAGTAAGTATTTCTGCTGGTATGGCAAAATGCGGCAAGAAGCCTTTCTGCTTCTCTCCGGCAAGTTTCATTTCTACAAGAAGTTACGAGCAGGCAAAAGTTGACGTTGCTTACTCTAACACAAACGTTAAGTTAGTTGGTATCAGTGGTGGTATCAGCTACGGTGAACTTGGAATGAGTCATCATTCCGCACAGGACATTGCAGCAATGAGCGCAATTCCTAACATGAGAGTGTATCTGCCAAGTGACAGATTTCAGACAAAACACCTCATCGAAGCGTTATTAAAAGATGAAAAACCAGCTTACATCCGTACAGGACGTAACCCGGTAGAAGATATCTACTCTGAAGACAACTGCCCATTTGAGATGGACAAAGCTACTGTAATCAAAGAAGGTACAGACGTTGTATTAATTGGCTGCGGCGAGATGGTAAGACCTTGCGTAGAAGCAGCGGAAATCCTTGAGAAAGAGGAAATCAGCGCAACAGTTCTTGATATGTACTGTGTAAAACCTTTAGATACAGAAGCAATCATCAAGGCAGCTACAAATGCCAAAGCAGTTGTAACAGCAGAAGAACATGCTCCATTTGGCGGACTTGGCTCCATGGTAGCACAGGTTGTTGGCGCAAACTGCCCTAAGAAAGTAGTTAACGTAGCACTGCCAGACGCACCGGTAATCACTGGTAATTCCAAAGCAGTATTTGATTACTACGGAATGAACGGCGAAGGCATTGCAGCAAAAGCAAAAGAGGCTTTAGCATAATTATGAAGAAATACGTATTGGGTATTGATCAGAGTACGCAGGGAACAAAAGGTATCATTTTTGACGGTTCAGGTAAGATTATTGCCCGAACCGACCTTGCACATGATCAGATTATCAACGAAAAAGGCTGGGTAGAACATAACCCGGACCAGATTATGAAGAATGTTGTTCAGGTTGTAAGGAATGTTGTGGAGAAGGCGGGCATTAATAAAGAAGAGATTCTTACACTGGGTATCAGTAATCAGCGTGAAACTGCAGTATGCTGGAATAAAAATACTGGCAGACCGGTTTATAACGCAATCGTATGGCAGTGTGCCCGTGGCGAAGCAATCTGTAACAAGATTGCAGAGGACGGATACGCGCAGATGGTACAGGAACATTCCGGTATTCCACTTTCTCCATATTATTCTGCAGCAAAAATTGCATGGGTACTTCAGAATGTACCAGAAGCAAAAGAAGCCGCAGATAAGGGAGAGCTTGCTGTGGGAACGATGGATAGTTACCTCGTATATCAGCTCACAAAAGACCATGCGTTTAAAACAGATTATTCAAATGCCTCTCGGACACAGATGTTTAATGTGTCTTCCCTTGATTGGGATGAAGAATTAATTTCCTTATTCGGAATTAAAAAAGAAATGTTAGCAGAAATCTGTGATTCCGATGCTTTATACGGCTACACAGATTTTGATGGATATCTTGAGAAAGCCATTCCGATTCATGGTGTGATGGGAGATTCCCATGGGGCCTTATATGGACAGGGATGTGTCAATCCAGGAATGATTAAAGCAACTTACGGAACGGGTTCTTCTATTATGATGAATGTCGGAGAAAAGCCTATTTTTAGCGATAAGGGTGTTGTTACATCTCTCGCATGGTCTCTTTCCGGTAAAGTGAATTATGTTCTTGAAGGAAATATTAATTACACCGGAGCAGTGATCACATGGCTGCAAAAAGATCTCGGACTGATTGCCTCCGCAAAAGAAACAGAAGAACTGGCTAAGAGTGCTAACCCAGGAGATACTACTTATCTCGTACCAGCATTTACAGGTCTCGGCGCCCCTTACTGGGATAGTAAAGCGAAAGCTGTTGTCAGCGGAATCACCCGCACAACAGGTAAGGCAGAGCTGGTAAGAGCTGCACTTGACTGTATCGTTTATCAGATCAGCGATGTAGTTAATGCAATGGCAGAAGATTCCGGAATCAAAGTTGATGAGCTTCGCGTAGATGGCGGCCCAACGAAGAATGGTTATCTTATGCAGTTCCAGAGTGACATTCTTGATATTCCAGTACAGGTACCAGATGCAGAAGAGTTATCTGCGATGGGTCCGGCTTATGCTGCTGGAATTGCTATGGAAATTTATGAACAGACTGCATTATTTGAAGGTCTTAACCGCACCAGATTCACCCCTAAGATGGATGCGAATACAAGATGTACAAAATATACAGGCTGGAAGGAAAGTGTCGGACTCGTATTAACAAAATAGTATACGAAAACACTTGAAACTATGTTAAATTCATAGCAAACTAAACAAAAAAATACAAGACTTTTTAATGAAATAGTATTGATTTCACAAAAGAATTGGAGTACACTTGTATTATCGCAAAACATCCTTGAGATTTGCGCAGAAGGGCTAACAGCTTCTGTGTTATCTAGCATATATTTTTCAAAATGAGGAGGAAATGAAAAATGAGAATGTTTAAGAAAGTTTTAGCTGGCTTCGTTGCAGCAGCAATGGTAGCTACAATGGCTGGATGTGGAAGCAGCAATAGTAGTACAAAAGATAGTGGATCAGATAAGGCAGCAGCAGAGGCTACAACAGAAGCAGCAGCTCCTGCAAAAGTTCTTAACACTAACGCAGCTAACAAGCTGATTTACTGTATTACACCATCTACTTCTAACCCTTACTTCGGTACTGTTCAGACAGCATGTAAAGAAGAAGGCGAGAAGTTAGGATACAAAGTTAAATGTGTATCTCATGATGATGATGCTACAAAACAGTCCGAATTATTCGATACAGCTATTTCCGAAGGCGCATCAGCAATCGTTTGTGATAACGCCGGAGCAGATGCTTCTATCGAAGCAGTTCAGAAAGCTTATGACGCTGGAATCCCTACATTCATGGTTGACCGTGAGATCAACAAAGAAGGTCTTTGCGTATCTCAGATCGTAGCTAACAATGACCAGGGTGCTCAGGCAGCAGCAGAAGCATTAGTAGAAGCTACAGGCGGAAAAGGTGACTACGCAGAATTATTAGGACTTGAGTCCGATACAAACTGCCAGGTTCGTTCTAACGCTTTCCACAGAGTTCTTGACCAGACAGACATGAAGATGGTTGCTCAGCAGTCCGCTAACTGGGATCAGACAGAAGGCCAGTCCAAAGCTGAAACAATCTTACAGCAGTATCCAGATATCGTAGCAATCGTTTGTGGTAATGACACAATGGCTTGTGGTGCAGCAGCAGCAGTAGCAGCAGCTAACCTTGACCATGACGTATACATCATCGGTGTTGATGGTTCTGACGATATGAGAGACAACATCAAAGAAGGTAAAGCACTTGCAACAGCTCTTCAGCAGATCGACCAGATTACAAGAAATGCAGTTACTCAGGCTAACGACTACCTGACAAACGGAACTACAGGTCTTGAAGAGAAACAGTTAGTTGACTGTGTTGTAATCACAAAAGATAACGCTGATAAATTATCTAAATTTGTTTACACAGAATAAGAGAAGTTCGTAGTATATTATAATTTAATTGAATCTGTTAGGTCTGAAGGGGGTTAGGCTCTCTTCAGTGTGTGGAGGGGTGCCAATAAGTTATTCGGCACCCTTCTCACATGTAGGGGAGCTGACCGCCAGGATTTATGATTGAATAGTGCGCTGGTTCTTATTTATATAATTTTATATAATGCAGAGAAAAGTTATATGGTTTATATAGATAACAGGGACAGCAGGGAATAGAGAAAGGAAGAAAACCATGGCAAAACGTTTGATAAGTACTGTTTTAACAGTAGTAATGGCAGCCGTTTTATTAACAGGCTGTGTGAAGGTAGTAAAGATTGGTCATGAGGGAGATCTTACAGGGCAGAAAGACTTTAATCCTGGTGACAGTGTAGAAGCAATCTGGGATTCAGAAGTAATTCCAGAATGTGAGAAAAAAGCAGTAGATGTAGCAGACATCTTAGGAAAATATGATGGCAAGCTCACAGAGATGGGCGAAGAATTTGATGGCTTAAAGACAAAAGCAGCTTCTTATTATAACTATGCAGTAAAATTAGAAGGTGCGAAGATTACTGCAGTAGATAAAGATTCTTTCTACGGAACAGTAACGTTAGAAGTTCCTGGATACACAGGAAAGACAGTAGTTACCTGTCAGATTGGTAAATATAAGAATTCATCTATTCGTGATGATATGAGTTTCATTAACTTCTCTGATTTTACAAACCAGACAGAATGGGGTCAGGTAAATACAAGTATGCTTGAAAAAGTTGACGAAGCAGTTGTAAAACCTGTATACGATGACCTGACAGAAGGAGCAACAGTAAACCTTGTTGGATGTTTCACTGCTGATTCCAATGATGCAATCGTAATTACTCCGGTTGTTCTTGAAGTAAAATAACAGACAGAACACAGTAAGAATCAGTTAGAGGAGGATGAATTGGATGGCTGAGAATAAAGATAAAGATATCGTAATGAAATGCCGGCACATGGAAAAGGTTTATCCTGGTACAAAGGCACTTGACGATGTTGACTTTAACATCTACCGTGGAAAAGTTAACGTATTAATCGGAGAGAATGGTGCAGGTAAGTCTACATTAATGAAGCAGATCGCCGGAATTGAGCAGCCTTCTTCCGGAAAGATGTATCTTGACGGTGAAGAAGTAAGCTTCAAAAACACAACAGAAGCGAGAGCAAAGGGAGTAGGTATCATTCATCAGGAACTTTCCCTTTTCCCAAACTTAAACGTATACCAGAACATTTTTATGAACAACGAGCAGAAAAAAGGTGTTGTTGTAAATAATGAAATACATAAACAGAAAACCCGCGAGGTTCTTGAGAGACTGGAGTATCCGATTGATCCGGAAGCAAAAGTTGGAGATCTTCGTGTAGGTCAGCAGCAGATGATCGAGATTGCCCGTAATTTGATTCAGGATGATTTGAAGATTCTTATTATGGATGAACCGACTTCTTCCCTGAGTCAGTCAGAGGTACAGGTACTTTTCAAAATCATGCGTGAGTTAAATGCTCAGGGTATTTCCATCGTATATATTTCCCATCGTCTTGAAGAGATTATGGAGATTGGTGACCACGTTACAATTCTTCGAGATGGTAAATATGTAGATGATGCAGCAGTTAAAGATATTGACGTTCCTTGGATTGTACAGAAGATGACAGGTAGTAACAAGTCCTATCCTAAGAAAGAAAGAGATATTGACTGGGAGAAGCAGGATACTGTTCTTGAAGTCAAAGACCTCTGTCTTCCAAAGAAGGGCGGCGGATGGCTGCTTGATCACGTAAGTTTTAAGTTAAAACGAGGCGAGATTCTCGGAATTTACGGCTTAATGGGAGCCGGACGTACAGAAGTTTTTGAATGTTTGATGGGACTTCATCCAGAACATACCGGAGAAGTGTATGTTGATGGTAAGAAGATTAAGATTAAGAATATTGCAGAGCAGATTAAGAATGGTTTTGCGTTAGTTCCTGAAGATCGTCAGGCAGAAGGTCTTGTACAGACATTGGATATTGAGAAGAATATTTCCCTTTCCAGTTTAAGAACCTGCTGTAATAAGTTCATTTTATCCAAACAAAAGGAAGACGAATATGTAGATGCACAGATCAAAGATATTCATATTAAAGTAGCTGATAAACATCTTCCGATTTTATCCCTTTCCGGTGGTAACCAGCAGAAATGTGTAATCGGTAAAGGTGTGTTGACAGATCCTAAGATTCTTCTTATGGACGAGCCGAGCCGTGGTATTGATATCGGTGCCAAAACAGAGGTATTTGATATTATCAACCAGTACGCAGACCGTGGACTTTCTATTATCTGTGTAAGTTCAGAGCTTAAGGAGATGCTGGCAATCGCCAACCGAGTTGTCGTTTTATCAAACGGTATTAAAACCGCAGAATTTACAGATGACGAGATCACAGAGGATAATCTGGTATTAGCATCCTACAAAGGTCATCACTAAAACTAATAATGTATTTTGGAATTTTTCTATGCCAGCTTAACAGAAGCCGAGCCGGAAAAGCCTTCCGAAGTACATAACAAGGAAAAGGAGAAATCAAAATGAATAAGAAAAAAGATAATTCGAATCTTATGATGACACTTTTAAAGGGAAGAACATTATTCGTACTCATAATTTTATTTATATTCTTCTCTATTAAAGCCGATTCTTTCTGCACAGTTAACTCATTACTTTTAGTATGTAAGCACGTTGCACAGTATGGTATTCTTGGTATTGGTATGACCTACGTTATCATTACCGGCGGTATCGACCTTTCCGTTGGTTCCGTAGTAGGTTTAGTCGGAATGATCGCCGGTGGTCTTATCCAGGAAGGTCTTACTTTAAAATTTGCCGGAGTTACACTTTACTTCAGCGTTCCAGCTATCACAGTAATCTGTATCATTATCGGTATTATCATCGGTATTGTTAACGGTGCATTAATCGCAAAATGTAAATTAGCACCTTTCATCGTAACATTAGGTACAATGTACATCGGCCGTGGTCTTGCAAATATCCGTTCCGGCGGAAATACATTCTCAAGTATCAAAGGTCAGGAAGCACTCGGAAACGTAGGTATCATGCAGTTTGATAGCCGTGTATTCGCAGTTGGCGGATTCCCTGGTATTCCAATCGCAGCGATCCTCTTCCTTATCCTTGCAGTAATCGCAGCATTTGTACTTAAGAAAACTCCTTTTGGATGGCATATCCTTGCTATCGGTGGTAACGAAAAGGCAGCTCGTCTTTCCGGTATCAAAGTAGAGAAAAACATTATTCTTGTATACGCAATCTCCGGTGCATGTTCCGCATTGATCGGTCTTGTAACAATGGCACAGATTGCAGCTTCTCATCCAAACACAGGTGATACTTGGGAAATGAACGCCATCGCAGCCGTTGTACTTGGTGGTACATCTATGGCAGGTGGTGTTGGTACGATCGGTGGTACAGTAATCGGTGCATTCGTAATCGGTATCATCAACGATGGTATGACAATGTGTGGTGTATCCGAATTCTGGCAGAAGGTAATCAAAGGTCTTGTAATCATTCTGGCTGTATTAATTGACCAGTTCCAGAGAAACTTACAGGCTAAGATGGCTCTTCAGGCAAGAAATGAGAACAAATAATTAATATTGTTGATAACTATTGCCATAGTTTTCATCCGGCAGACCAGTTGCCCGCTGGCCTGCCGGATTTTTTTCTTTTAAATTTTCTTTCAAATTAAGAGAAACAGTGCTATAATAATTCATACTATATCTGTAATGTGCCTTAAAGTATGTTTGAAAAATTAAAACAAATCTGTAAATACTATTTTACAGAAAGCATTTTACAAAAGTGCTTCAGGCTACATCTTAGAAGAGGCTGGGCTTTTGAAAAGATGTAACAATTTAAAATCAGAGAAATAGACAATGTATATTTCCTAATTGGGAGAAAGAAATGAAACGAGAAAAGAATATATCAAGAAGGGTCGCTCTTAATTTATGGCTGCCTATTATCGTGGTGGTCTTTATATTAGTAGCGGCCTTAGGTGTGATAGAGGTCAATCCTGGTCTCGGATATGCAATCTTGATAGGAGATGTTATTTATCTTATTGTAGCTATTTTATGTTACGAATATACAGAAAAGATGATTAACAAGGAATTTCTGGCTGCAGGTTTTGAGCAGAGTCAGATTCAGAAGCAGGTTTTTAAAGAACTGCCGATACCGTATGTGTTAACAAATCAGGACGGAATAATTATCTGGTATAATGAACAGTTTGCAGAGATTGTGGGACAGAAGATTACAAAGAAGGGTATCACGCAGATTTTCCCGGGACTTTATAAGAAGGTGTTCCCGCAAAATGGGCAGATGAAGGAATACTGTATCACACACGAAGAACATAAATATCGTGTAGAATGTCGAAACATGGTATTTAAGAATCTGGAACAGTCAGAGGGAGAAATACAGGAAGAAAAAGAAATACAGGGAGATATTCTTCAGGTATTTTACTTTTTTGATGAGACACAGCTTCTTGGCTATAAAGAAGAATCCAGAAAGAAAAGTCTGGTTGCCGGATTGATTTATATTGATAACTATGAAGAAGTTCTTGAAAACATGGAGGAAGTAAGACAGTCTCTTCTGCTTGCTTTAGTAGAACGAAAGATTATGAAGTATATGCAGGGACTTGATGCGATTATTAAAGGTTTTGAGAAAGACAAATTCCTTTTCGTCTTTGAGGAAGAGAAGCTTGAGGCACTGATGGAATCTAAGTTCTCTATTCTTGATGAAGTACGTCTTATTAATATCGGTAACGAGCTTTCAATGACCTTAAGTATTGGTGTTGGTATGAATGGCGGAAGCTATACAGAAAACTACGAAAGTGCACGTGTAGCGATGGATCTCGCTCTTGGCCGTGGCGGTGACCAGGCAGTTGTAAGGGATGGAGATACCATTTCCTATTATGGAGGTAAGACACAAAAGGTTGAAAAGAGTACGAGAGTAAAGGCAAGGGTAAAAGCACATGCTCTTCGCGAAATTATGCTCACACATGATAAGATATTTGTTATGGGGCATAAGAATCCAGATGCAGACTGCGTAGGTGCAGCGATAGGAATTTACCGTTTGTCAAAGACACTGAATAAGAATACCTATATTGTTATGGATAAAGATTGCCCGGCGATAGAGCCGATTGTAGAGGGCATTTACCGTGAGAGGGCAGATGAAGAAGAGGATATTTTTGTAACGAATGAAGAAGCAATGCTGCTTAAAGATAAGTCAGCGATGCTTATTGTTGTCGATGTCAATGTTCCGGCAATGACAGAATGTCCGGAATTATTAAAATCAATTTCGACCATTGTCGTTCTCGACCACCACAGACAGAGCAATGAGACAATTAGGAATGCTGTTGTTTCTTATGTAGAACCATATGCGTCTTCCACTTGTGAGATGGTAGCAGAGATTTTACAGTATATTGTAGATAAACCAAAGCTTAAGAATATTGAGGCAGATGCCATGTATTCTGGTATTTTAGTAGATACAGATAATTTTGTTATCAAGGCGGGAGTCCGAACCTTTGAAGCAGCGGCATACCTGCGAAGGGCGGGAGCAGACGTAACCCGCGTAAGGAAGATGTTCCGCGAGGATATAGAACACTGCCGCATGCGGACAGCGATTATTAATCAGGCAGAAGTCTATATGGATGAATTTGCTATTTCCACCTTTGACGGGGAGGGAGTGTCTGGAGCCACCGTTGTTGGGGCGAAGGCGGCAAATGCATTATTAAATATACAGGGAATCAGAGGAAGTTTTGTTTTGACGGCTTTACAGGACTGTGTATATATCAGTGCACGCTCCATTGATGAACTGAATGTTCAGGTCATCATGGAGAAGTTTGGAGGAGGCGGTCATCTTACGATGGCGGCAGCACAGTTAAGAGATATCTCCCTTGGAGAAGCAAAACAGCAGTTAAAGGACGTTTTACAGAAAATGCATGAAGAAGGGGATATTTGATAAATATCTATAATCATTTAAAACGAATTCCTAATATAGATTATTGAAATATATTTCTATAATATAACCGTGGGACACACGGGGTTAGCTCGCTTATGCTTAGAACATTGATGCTATAGAGCGAGAACCAAACTCGCTGAGGTTAGGCAAGCTCCTACTTCTACAGGTGAGAGAGGATGTCACACAGCCTTATATAAAAGTTGTAATTAGGATTAATATCAGGAGGATTTAAAATGAAAGTTATTTTATTAGAAGACGTAAAGTCTCTCGGCAAAAAAGGACAGTTAGTAGAAGTAAATGCAGGATATGCAAGAAACTTTATCCTTCCAAAGAAACTTGGTGTAGAAGCGACAGGTAAAAATATTAACGACTTAAAGCTTCAGAAAGCACACGAAGATAAAGTGGCAGCAGAACAGTTAGCAGCAGCTAAAGTCCTTGCAGAAGAACTCAAAGACAAGAGCGTAGAACTTAAAATGAAAGTTGGAGAAGGCGGACGTACATTTGGAGCCATCTCCACAAAAGAGATCGCAGCCGCAGCCAAAGAACAGCTCGGATACGAACTTGACAAGAAGAAAATCTCTGTAGACGAACCTATCAAGAGCCTTGGCGTTCATAATGTAAAAATCAAACTTCATCCTAAGGTAACAGGAGAACTCAAAGTAAAAGTAACAGAGAAGTAATATTATAAGGAAGGACTCTTATGCCGACAGTAGACGAAAATTTTATAAAAAGAATACAGCCTCACAGTGAGGAGGCGGAGCGTTCTGTTTTGGGCGCAATGCTAATGGACAGAGATGCTATCGTCGAGGCAGAAGATATCCTCACAAGAGAAGATTTCTATCAGCGTCAGTATGGAATTGTATTTGAGGCGATGGTAGAACTTTACCGCGAAGGAAAGGCTGTCGATCTGATTACCCTTCAGAATAAGCTTAAGGAGAAAGAAGTTCCGGAAGAACTTATGAGCCTTGACTTTTTCAGGGATTTGGTTGAAGTGGTACCTACGGCGGCCAATGTTGGGCAGTATGCTAAGATTGTTCATGATAAGGCAACTCTCCGGGAATTAATTAAAGTGACGGAAAACATTGGAAATGAATGTTATCTTGGTAAGGAAGATACAGAAGCGATTCTTGAAAAGACAGAGAAGGACATTTTTGGTCTGCTTCAGAATCGAAATCGTATGTCGGATTTTGTTCCAATCCAGCAAATTGTTTTAAATTCCTTAAGTGCGATTGAAGAAGCTTCGAAGACAAAAGGAAGAGTGACCGGTGTTGCGACAGGATTTACAGAGCTTGATTATAAGCTTACTGGTCTGCATCCGGCAGAACTCATTCTTGTGGCGGCACGTCCTGCGATGGGAAAGACTGCATTTGTGCTTAATATCGCACAGTATGCAGCATTTAAAGATAATCATGCGGTTGCCATGTTTAGTTTGGAGATGTCAAAGGAACAGCTTGTAACAAGACTTATGGCATCAGAATCGATGGTGGATTCTCAGCAGATGCGTACAGGAGATTTGAGAGATTCCGATTGGGAGAAGCTTTTAGAGGGGGCATCTCTTATTGGAAATTCTAAACTAATCATTGATGATACTGCCACAACATTAGCGGAAATTCGTTCTAAATGCCGGAAGTATAAACAGACATATGGAATTGAATTAGTTGTAATTGATTACCTCCAGCTTATGACAGGAAGCGAATCAAGAAGAAATGAATCAAGACAGCAGGAAATCTCAGAGATTTCCCGTGCATTAAAAGTTTTGGCAAGAGAATTAGATGTTCCAATTATTGCCTTATCACAGCTTTCGCGAGCAGTAGAGGCAAGACAGGATCATAAGCCGATGCTTTCTGATCTTCGAGAGTCGGGAGCAATTGAACAGGATGCCGATGTGGTTATGTTTCTATATAGAGATGAATATTATAATCCGGATACCGAGAAAAAAAATCTGGCTGAAGTTATCGTTGCTAAGCAGAGAAATGGTTCTACCGGAAGCGTCGAGCTGGTATGGCTTGGACAATACACAAAATTTGCAAATAAGGAGCGGGTTATGTAAGATAATCTGCTCCTTTCTTTTTGCTTTGTTGGTATCTGTTTTTCTTTAAAGGAAAAAGGAATAATTTTGTTGATAGCTGCTTTCTTTAAAAGGAAAAAGGAATAATTTTGTCGGTATTTATTTTTATTTGAAAGAATTGAGAAAAATTTAGAATACGAATAGCGTTGAGACTGTTTTCTTAAAGTTGTTATAATAATACTGTAAAATATTTGTGGAACAGGAGCGGATTATATTATGAAAGAAAACAAATATACCATCTCAGAAGCGGCCAAGCTTTTGTCGGTGGAAAATCATGTCCTTCGTTACTGGGAAGAAGAACTAGAACTCAACATACCGAGAAATGAATTAGGACACCGCTATTACCGCGAGGAGGAAATACAGCTCTTACACTGTATCAAAGAATTAAAGAATAAAGGTTTTCAGCTAAAAGCAGTAAAAGAAGTCCTTCCAGACTTAGAACAGAAAAAACTGATTGATATACATAAATTACTGACAACACAGGAAGAACTTGAAAATCAGGAATTAGAAGAAGCACAAAAAGAAGCAGAGCAGCAAAGAGATTCCCAAAGAGAACGGGAAATGCAGCGGGGAAAAGAGAGGCAGAATGGAAAAGAAAATGAACAACAAAGAAATTCCAAAGTATATTTTTCCGAAGAAAATGACAGAGATACTTTTGAAAACAGTTCAGGTAACAACAAAAAAGGCAGGACAAACAATAGAAATTCTGACAGAAATCACAACAGTACCAGCAGCAATGGAACTGTAAAAGAAGACCGAAACTGCAAAGTCGTAGCCATCCACCAAAATGAAAATTCCGCCCTTGCCGAGCACGAAGAAAAAATGCAGCAATTCGAAGAAATCATGGGACGTATTGTCGGAAAAGCCCTCCGCGAACAGGCAGAAAATCTCAGCGATGCTATGGGAAATCATCTCTGCAATAAAATGCTTCGCGAAGTGGACGAGTTGATGGTAGAACAGGAACAGCGGGAAGAAGAACGCTATAAAAAACTTGATGAAGCCATACGAAGTACCCAGAAGGCAAGACAGGAAATTGCTGTCTCCAAAGACGGAATCTTCAAGAAAAAAAGCCGGTTCTTCCGGAAGAATAAACGAAAAGGGATTTGAGGAAGTTTTACGGGTAGATGAAACAAGCCAACTTAGCAATCTTCCAGCGGCGTCTGTAGGCAAAAAAAGAAGACATCGCAAATACGATGTCTTCTTAAAATAGTTCGTCGTAAAATTAACGAATTATTCCTGGCTGATAGCACCTGCTGGGCAAGCACCTGCACAAGAACCGCAATCCATGCATGTATCAGCATCGATTTCGTATTTTCCATCACCTTCGCTGATAGCACCTGCTGGGCATTCACCTTCACAAGTTCCACAACTAATACAATCGTCAGAAATTACATATGCCATTATAGTATCCTCCTTTAGATTAGATAAAATTGAACTTTATGTTCTGTATTCATTATTCTATACTAGATTTCTTCTAATATCAAGCATAAACTAGTAGAAAAATTGTATTAAATTTTGTAAGATATTAAATTACTTTTAACTATTGACGTTTGGGGTTGTATACAAATGGAAATTCTTTTATAATATTAGCAAAAGCAATCCCAATAGGACATAATGCCCAAAGGAGGCTGACATATGAAAGATAGTAAAAAGGAATACAGGACAGGTAGTTTGATGATTCTGACAGCAATCATCATTTTTTGTGTAGTAGGAATCATAGTTGGCGGATTTCGTGTGATCAAGAAGAATGAAGATGCGAAGCTAGCAGCAGCATCCGATACAGAATACACAGAATATAAGCAGAATAAAGCAGAGAGGGAGAAGCAGGAAGAACATTATAAGGAAGAAGTGACGGATGATTCACAGTCGCAGACAGACTCTGATTCAGGGGAAGAAGCTGATGTGGGGAATAATCAGTCGGTAGATAAGGATTCGGAACTTAACATATCATCAACAGATTCTCTTATCCCAGATGGAGATGCAGAAGCAGAGTATGAAGAGGATGGAAAAGTATATCTCATTAAAGGGAATGAAAAGAGTTCGAATCGCTATGAGAAGGCAGATCATTTATCTTATACTACAACGATAAAGTATACCGAACAGGATTTATCTCTTCTTGATTCTTATGGTCTTAAGATTACGCGGAATGAGATTTATGCCCGACATGGACGGATGTTTAATGATCAGGAATTGCAAGAATATTTTCAGAGACAAAAGTGGTACGTTCCGCAGACTGCATCAAATGATTTTGATTCATCTTCTCTCAATGAAGTGGAGAAGTATAATGTAGAACTTATCCGTACTTACGAGCAGCAGGTTGGAGGAAGATAAATTGTTGGCATGGGATTTGGAAAGATAGTTGTTACTCATTGTGAAAAATGTATAAAAAACAGTTGAACAAAACAGTATAATGCGATATAATACCCATGGAAATAAAATATTCTTCAGGGCAGGGTGTAATTCCCGACCGGCGGTAAGCGTTTTGAAGTTTTAGGAGAGAGCGTAAGCCCGCGAGCGATAGCATGATCCGGTGTGATTCCGGGGCCGACGGTACAGTCCGGATGTAAGAAGAAGAAAGAGACTATGTAAGTATATGAACGATTAAGATAATTAAAGCCCTGAAATTTATAGATGTAGATTTCAGGGCGTTTTTTATTTTTTAGAAGGTACTGTGGTATAAGCTTATATGATTTTCAGGAAATATGTTTATAATGCAAAGAGTATTTTCTTATAAAAAGAGGAATCGCTTATATAGCTGTCTGATATAGATAGATAAATTTTTACTGGCTTCTTTCTTATTTGATTTTTACTTGCAGGAGGTTAGAGACATGCCAGAAGAAAAATATATGAGAAGAGCCATAGAGCTAGCGAAAAAAGGAAGCGGTCATGTGAATCCGAATCCATTAGTCGGAGCCGTTATTGTAAAAGATGGAGAGATTATCGGAGAGGGTTATCACGAATGTTATGGACAACTTCACGCAGAGCGTAATGCTATAGCGAATGCCAGGAAGAGAGGCAATAATCTTGAGGGCAGTACCATTTATGTAACATTGGAGCCTTGTTGCCATTATGGAAAGACCCCACCTTGTACGGAGGCGATTATTGAGGAAAAGATTGCGAGAGTCGTTGTTGGCTCTGATGATCCAAATCCATTAGTATCAGGTAAGGGATTTAAGCTTCTCCGTGAAAAGGGAATTGAGGTTATCCCACATTTCCTCAAGGAAGAATGCGATGCCATGAATCATGTATTTTTTCATTATATCAGTACGGGAACGCCTTACGTTGCCATGAAGTATGCGATGACGATGGATGGCAAGATTGCCTGCTATACTGGAGATTCCAAGTGGGTAACAGGAGAAGAATCCCGAGCACATGTACAGACACTTCGCAACCATTACAAAGGAATTATGGCTGGAATCGGAACCGTTCTTGCGGATGATCCGATGCTTAACTGTCGTATCGAGGGAGGAAGAAATCCGATTCGTATTATTGCAGACAGTCATTTGCGGATTCCAATGGATTCTCAGCTTGTGCGAACAGCAAAGCAGCAGCCGCTTATCGTAGCCTGTCTTCCAGATGCTGATGAGACAAAGGCATTACAGCTTGAAGAAAAGGGTGTGGAAGTATTAAGAATTCCAGGAATTGCGGTGAATGATTTTTCAGGAAGCAGTTCAGATTCAGCATTAAAAGATACAGACAGCCTTTTAGTTGATAATTTAGCAGATAATAATATTAGTAGAGATATCGATAACGATATTATAGAAGAGAGGCAAAGAGAAGTAATTTCTCTGCCGGTTCTCATGAAGGAACTCGGAAGCCGTAAGATTGACGGTATCCTCTTAGAAGGCGGTGGACAGCTTAACGAGAGTGCATTACAGGCTGGAATCGTACAGCGAGCATATTGTTATATTGCTCCGAAGATTTTTGGTGGGGCACAGGCAAAGACTCCAGTAGAAGGTCAGGGACTTGCGAAGGCTGCCGATGCCTGGCATTTTAAGAGAATAGGAATGCAGGAATTTGGACAGGATATTCTTTTAGAATATGAGAGAACACAGCAGTAAGGTATTAGATTTATTTTAAACAACATAACCGTGGGACACACGGGGATAGCTTGCTTATGCTTAGCACAGAGGTGCTATCGAACGAGAACCAAACTTGCCTAGGTCGGGAAGCCCCAACCTCTACAGGTGAGGAGGATGTCACTTACACAACGAATAGAAAGGCAGATTGTATGTTTACAGGAATTATTGAGGAAGTTGGAGAAATCCAGAGCATCAAAAAAGGTGCGAATTCCGCTGTCATTACAATTAAGGCAAACACTGTCTTAGGAGATTTACATCTTGGTGACAGTGTGGCACTTAACGGTGTCTGTCTTACTGCTACATCTATTGGAAAGAATAATTATTCTGTAGATGTCATGCATGAGACATTAAGACGAACGAATCTTGGAGAGTTAAAGAGTGGAAGTAAGGTTAACTTAGAGAGAGCGATGGCGGCGAATGGACGATTTGGCGGACATATTGTGGCAGGCCATGTCGATGGAACAGGAACCATTTCTTCCATGAAAAAGGATGATAATGCTGTATGGATTACAATTGATACATCCACAGCAATATTAAAATATATCATAAGCAAAGGCTCTATCACAATTGATGGAGTAAGCCTTACTGTAGCCAAGGTAGATAATAAGAGTTTTGCAGTTTCTGTTATTCCACATACGGGACAGAATACGACGCTTCTCGATAAGAAGCCGGGAGATACTGTAAATCTTGAGAATGATATGGTGGGCAAATATGTTGAGAAGCTTCTTCAGTACGGAAGTATTCCTGCGGAGGAGGAAGAAGGCACGACAGAGAAATCGGGCATTACAATGGATTTTCTCATACAAAATGGATTCTAATTAAGGAGGACTTAAGATAAATGAGCGACATTAAGTTTAACACAATTGAAGAAGCAATTGCTGATTTTAAAGCAGGCAAAATGGTTATCGCAGTAGACGATGATGATTTAGAGAATGAAGGTTCCCTTCTGGTAGCTGGTGAATTTGCTACACCAGAAGTTATCAACTTTATGGCAACGAATGCCAAAGGTTTAATTACAATGCCAATTTCTGAAGAAGTGGCAAGACAGCTTGGTTTAGAAGCATTAATCTGGCAGGGCTCTGATGGGGAACCATCTGTATCTACAGTATCTTTTGATAAGGCAGATGCACCTACCGGAATTTCTGCACAGGATCGTTCTACAACAGTTATCGCTGCAACAAAAGAAGATGCTAAGCCAGAAGATTTCCGCATGCCAGGTCATATGTTTCCGAAGGTAGCAAGACAAGGTGGCGTATTAAAGAGAACAGGATTTACAGAAGCAGCCGTAGACTTAGCAGTAATGTCAGGGCTTCGCCCAGTAGGTCTTTGCTGTGATATTCTCGATGAAGATGGATTTGTAGGAAAGCTTCCAGACCTCGTAGAATTTGCAAAGAAATACGACTTAAAACTTATCACAATTGCTGATATGATTCAGTACAGAAGAAAGACAGAATGTTTTGTAAGCCGTGAAGCAGAGGCCGACTTCCCAACACACTACGGACATTTTCGTATCTTTGGATATATTAATAAGTTAAATGGTGAACATCATGTAGCTATCGTAAAAGGTGATGTATCAGACGGTAAGCCTGTATTATGTCGAGTTCATTCTGAATGTCTTACAGGCGATGCATTAGGTTCCCGCCGCTGCGACTGTGGTCAACAGTACCGTGCAGCTATCCAGATGATTGAAAAAGAAGGCAGAGGTGTTCTTTTATACATGCGTCAGGAAGGTCGTGGAATCGGTCTTATTAATAAATTAAAAGCATATCAGCTTCAGGATACAGGAATGGATACTGTAGAAGCGAATCTTGCATTAGGATTCCCAGAAGACTTAAGAGATTACGGAATCGGTGCACAGATTCTTGCAGACTTAGGAATCAAAGAACTTCGTCTTATGACCAATAACCCAGCCAAAGTAGTCGGTTTATCCGGATATGGCATCGAAATCGTAGAACGTGTTCCAATTATCATTGAGCCAAACTCAGATGACTTATTCTACCTGAAAACAAAACAGGAGAAGATGGGACATTATACAAAATATTAAAATATTGACTTAATAAGTGAATCACCATTAAAGGAGGACAAAAACATGGCTTATCATGTAATCGAAGGAAAAGTAGTAGGAAAGAAAGAGAAAATCGGAATCGTGTGTGCACGTTTCAACGAATTTATCGTATCTAAATTATTAGGTGGAGCAATTGACGGTCTTGTACGTCATGGAATCTCCGAAGAAAATATCGATGTAGCATGGGTACCAGGAGCATTCGAAATTCCATTAATTTGCGAGAAAATGGTTAAAACAGGTAAATATGATGCAGTAATCGCTCTTGGAACAGTAATCAGAGGTGCAACAAGCCATTACGATTATGTATGTAACGAAGTATCTAAAGGTGTTGCACAGGTTGGCTTACAGGCAGGAATCCCTGTAATGTTCGGAATTCTCACAACAGAAAACATCGAGCAGGCAATCGAGCGTGCTGGGACAAAAGCAGGAAATAAAGGATATGACTGCGCTGTTGGAGCAATTGAAATGATTAACCTTATGAAGGAAATTGAGAAATAATTAGATCTGTTTAACTGGCAGTTATTATGACTGATTTGTTTTTATAATCTAACGCTTGTAAATCAAAATATTGATATATAGATTTTGAGTGGTTAGAAATAGTTTTTTGAGAAATAATCAGGAATAACTGCCAATATAACAGTTGAACTTTTTAACTTCATGTATTATACTGAAATTCAGGCTTGTAAAAGTCAGAACAAGATAAGTAAAAACGCTTAACGATATTTTTAATATTTCTTTTTAAAGAATTTGAAGGGCTTTAAAGACAGACGCGATAAGACATAATATCAGTACCAGATACTTTAAAAGGATTAGAAATGCGTAAGCACGATATACGAATTGGAGGTATATATTATGGCACAGCAGATTACAAAACAGACATTAATTGGCGAAATGCTTCAGATGGATATGGGAATCGCAGCAATCTTAATGGCAGCAGGAATGCACTGTGTAGGATGCCCATCTTCCGCAATGGAAAGCTTAGAAGAAGCTTGCATGGTACACGGAATGGACGCTGACCAGGTATTAAAACGTGTAAACGATTACCTTGCCAATAAGGACAAATAATTTCTAATCTGTAGAAGCAGAACAGACACCTTATAAAAAACTAGAAACCAAAGAATCCCTGTCTATGACTTTGTAGTGGTATGTTGAATGTTCGCAGGAACGTTTGCATTCAGTATTGCTCCGAAGTCATAGATAGGGATTCTTTGGTTTCTATGGTGTCGTTTGTCTTAAATCAGCTAAAATTTATGCCAGTTCACGCAACATTTCAATGGCGTTCTCTGAAAGTATTATCTGAAAATGCTCCCTAAAATATGCTGGTGTTGCATATGATGCGGAGATTCTCACTCCAAAATCAGCAGCAATATTGCAGGCACGTTGGAAAGTATCCGCTTCACTGTCTGCTTTGCGGAGAATCATATAGTAATTATTCGAAGAAGTATCTTTATACAGGGAGCTTTCTCCATTGAAAAATGGTGCAAGGAAAGAACCAAGCTGTGCTGCCTGAGTGAAATTACGGAAAGAATAATATTGACAGTCCTGAGCAGGTGATGTGCCTTCTTTTTTCTTTTTAAGAGCTTCTTTTTTTGCCTGAGCGATTGCCTGTGTAAATGGGGCGATTAAATCTAATGCTTCATCAATGGAAGAACGTTCTTTGGAGGAAGCAGAGTTATCAGAATTCTCTAAATCTGCCGTTGGAGTAAAAGGGAGAGGTTCATCGTCAATATCTTCTTCATCGTCAAGGAAATCTATTTCTTCAAAATCACCGTCATCTATGTCGGAAAAGTCCTCGTCAAATGAGTCATCCATATTTATTTTTGAAAATCTTGAAAAGCGAGTATCAAGTTCATCTGGGTCTTCTACCTTTGTAACTAGCAATACAAGACAGTCGTTGGAAATTGGAATTGCCTCTATCATAAGTGGAATATTATCTGCTTCAAAACCAAGCTCCAGTGATGCCTGCTGCATCATATCACGGAATAATTCTTTTGCTTTTTCAGAACCATAGGCAAGTTCGGAAAGGTGGAGCTGTCTTTGTGTTAAATCTTCCTTACTTAAAGTACAACGTATCTGATTGTCATTTATTTTCTCTAATTTCATGAAATCACTTCCTTTTTCAAAAAATAATCTGTCAGCAGAAACAAATAACAGGTATTCAATCGTGAATTACATAGTGTGCTGACAGGTATCTGTGTGTGTATAGTATAAACATTATTCCCCAAACTGTAAAGTGTTAAAATGTGCCGTAAGTGGCGTAATCTTGCACTTTAAGAAAAAGGAAAGAAATTATAAGAGGAAAATATTGTAAAATAAATACAAAAATGGTATAGTATATTTGCGCCAGATTTCAGGCGGCAGAGAGACGGTATCAGTGAAGCGGCAGTCAGGATACATTGGCTTTTATTCAGATTATATTGTTTTGTATATCAGAAGGTATGGATAGAAGTCAGATTTTTAGAAGCAGATTTCCGGATGGAATATATTTTTATGTAATATTGTTGTTGCCTTTATTTAAAACAAGTATTGTTTAAAACCATAGTTATTTAAGATTGTAGTTATTTGAATCGTATAATTTAGAACAAATATGATTATTTAAAAATTTTACAATTTGCGATTATTACAAAGGAAAAAGCTTTTGACTAACAGATATTTTTCAATTTTTATTCAGGAAAATACCTATTGTAGATGAAAAGAATAAGAATGCAGAAACTGCATAATTCCCATAGCAATTTGAAAGGCTGCTTTTTCCTGTATCGTCTCTTCTGTAATCATTGCTGCTTCAGATGGATTTGAAAGGAAGCAGACCTCGGCAATGACGGTTGGCGTGTTGTTATCTCGTAAAAGATAATAATCCGTATTTGCTTTAATTTTACGATGATTTTCTGTTCCGGTAAGATTCTGCAGTTGTGCCTGAATAAGAGAAGCCAGCTGTTTGCTATCAGCAGATTGTGGATGGTAGAATACTTGTGCCCCATGGGAGGAAGAATCAGGAAAGCTGTTTTGATGTATACTAACAGCACAGTTTATTTGACTTTCCTGGATAAGTGATTTTCTTTTTTTCAAGTCACTGGCTTTTTTGTTGGAGGTGTTTGCATCATTCAGACTATAATCGTCATCTCGAGTGAGTATGACTTTGATACCATTTTGTTCTAGTATAGATTTACATTTTAAAGTAATAGCAAGATTAATATCTTTTTCTTTTATACCAGATGCACTGACTTTGCCAGGGTCGGTTCCGCCATGTCCGGCATCAAGAAGAACACAAAAGGTTTCTGCTGATTGAAATGTCGCATAGGAAAGAGCAGTGCGGCCGATTAAGAATCCAACAGCAGTCAGGCAGAGCAAAAATATAGATAAAATGACTGGATGAGCGACTGGCTTCATAGTAGTAATCCTTGGCTTATCGTTTCTTTATTATATATATGAAAGAGGAAGGTGTGGCATAACCGATAAAAAATGTCAAAATGCCGAAAAACAAGGATAAAAAACTGCGTTTTTTGACTTTATAGCCAAAACGTGATACTATCAGATGGAATAATATTTTGATAACTACCAGAGGTGAACATTAGTGGAGACAGAATTATTAAATATAGAGAATGCATCGTCTGAACAAAAGGCAGAAGCGTTGCAGAAAGCAGGAAAAATTATTCGGGAAGGTGGACTTGTCGCTTTCCCAACAGAAACAGTATATGGTTTGGGTGCTGATGCCCTGAATGCAGAAGCAGCGGCAAAAATTTATGCAGCAAAGGGACGGCCTTCTGATAATCCGTTGATTGTGCATATTCATGATATTAGTCAGACATATGAGATTGCAGCAGATGTGCCACAAGAAGCTAAGAAGGTTATGGAATGTTTTTGGCCGGGACCGTTGACTGTTATCTTAAATAAAAAGAGTTGTGTGCCTGATGGAACGACAGGGGGACTTAATACGGTTGCGATTCGTATGCCATCTCATCCGATAGCCAGAGAGTTTATTCGAGAAAGTGGAAGGATGATCGCAGCTCCAAGTGCGAACACATCAGGAAGACCAAGTCCGACGCTTGCCTCCCATGTATATGAAGATATGCAGGGAAGAATCCCACTGATTCTTGACGGAGGAGCTGTGGGAATCGGAATTGAGTCTACGATTGTTGATATGAGTACAGGGGTTCCGACTATTTTAAGACCAGGATATATTACAAAGGATATGTTAGAAGAGGTACTGTCAGAAGTACAGATTGATCCAGCAGTTACCGGTCGTACCATGAAGAAGGATGTTGTGGCTAAGGCACCGGGAATGAAGTATCGTCATTATGCCCCCAAAGGACAGCTTACTTTAGTAGAGGGCGATAAGGATAAAGTAATTGACAGAATCAATGAACTTGTCAAAGAGAAAGAAAAAGAAGGTTATAAAGTTGGTGTTATAGGAACAGATGAGACATTAGATTCTTATCATGCCGACATTTTAAGAAGTATAGGAAGTCGCCAGAAGCCAGAGACAGTTGCAGCGAATCTTTACCGCATTCTCAGGGAGTTTGACGATTTAGAATGTGATTATATGTATTCAGAGAGTTTTTTTGAGCAAGGTTTGGGGAATGCTATTATGAACCGTATGCTAAAGGCAGCCGGATATCATCTGATTACACTATAGTATAGGAGGGATCAGTTTGGATTATCGCAAGATTATTATTGTGGGAGAGAATAATATAGGCCGGAGCTTTATGGCAGAATGTATTTTACGGGGTATATTACAGAGGAGAAATTGTCAGAATATAGAGGTAGTTTCAAGAGGAGTAGTTGTCCTGTTTTCAGAGCCTGTTGCACCAGGAGCTGCCCGAATTCTGAGAGAAAAAGGCTATAGAATAGAAGATTTTCGTTCCTCTCAGCTTACAAAAGAAGATTTGGATTCTGCAGATTTAGTGTTGACTATAACGAGGAGTCTGGCAGATCAGATAAAGGATTCTTTCGATGTGCAGGCAACAAGCTGTATGTCAATTGGAACATTTATAGATACGACAGAAACAGAGGAGAAGATACCGGAAGTGACGGAGGAAGATTCAGAGACTTATCAGGTGTGCTTTGATATATTAGAGCCATTAATGGAAGCTGTCGCAGACCGGATTATTGGAGAACTTCTGGTATGATTCGAAAAAAGAAGGATTATACCTTTTTAAGGATGCTGGCATTGATTACTCAGTTGGGAATTAGTATGCTTACCTGTATATTTCTTTGTATGCTTGCCGGAAAGTTTTTCTCGGAAAAGTTACATGCAGATTGGATTTTTTTGATATTTCTTATATTAGGAATATTGGCAGGATTTCGTTCTTGCTATGCGATAATTTCGCGATTTATAAAATAGAGATATTCGATGTTTTTTAAGTAGCCACATTTAATTGCACTTATAAAATAGTTTGTCTTATAAAGCAGATTTATGCATTAAAACCATAAATGAGCAAATACAGAAAATGCACAAAAATAGGGTCTTCTTGTTTGTAATCTAAACATATTCAGACCAATCAAGTAAAGTATGTTTTTGTAATGCGGACATATTTGTGCAATATTTTAAATTTGCTCATTTATAGCACTAAAAAATAAAGTATAAGAAGTTAAGCTATAATATTACAAAGAATATGAGCATAGCGTTTCATTTTCATTCGTTTTAACAGACAGTGAATTTGTCAGTATTTTAAGCATTAATATTATAATGTATATAGTATTTTAGGATTAATTTGTGGTACATTGAAGAAAGGGGAATCAGATAAAGGTGAACTGGGGAAAATGGATAAATAAAGACAATGAAACTTTATTTGATTTGATTTTCGGATGTATTGTATACAGTATTGTTTTTGAAGCGATAGGACTATTTGTCGTGGAGAATAAAGGAAGCTACAGCTTAGGACTTTTACTGGGGACGGTTGTGGCAATAGGACTTAGCGTGAGTATGTACAAAAGTCTGAATCGCTGTCTTGTGTTGACAGAACATCAGGCGAGGAGAAACATGGTCTTTGGTACGCTTTTCAGAGCCGCGGTTATATTATTGGCTGCATGGATTGGGATGTGTTCAGGATATTTTAGTTTTCCAGGAATAATTATTGGAATTCTTGGACTGAAAATATCAGCATATCTTCATGCATATACTAATGTATATATAACAAAAAAATTATATAAGAAAGGAAGGTAAAGGTATGGGAAGCAGCGATGTGGATTTTTTTATCCATAGTTATTATGAATTTAAGCTGTTTGGGTTTACCCTCTCTATCAACACTACGATGGTCACGACAGTAATCGTTTGTCTGATATTACTGGCTTTGATATTATTCGCCAGACATGAGATCATGAAAGATTACGACGAACCGAATGCTGTGCAGAATGTAGTAGAGATGATAGTAGAGAAGATGGATGCCATGGTTGTGAGCAACATGGGTATTCACGCAAAGAAATACCTGAATTACGTGGAGGCGCTTATGGCGTTTATCTTTTTATCCAATATTTCGGGACTTTTCGGTTTGCGACCGCCAACGGCAGATTTTGGAACCACATTCGGTCTGGCACTGATTACATTTGTGATGATTGAGTATGCCTGGATAAAGACAAAGGGATTTGGAATCATAAAAGATTTATTAGATCCGTTTCCGGTTTTTCTCCCAATTAATATCATCAGTGAGTTTGCCACTCCGGTCTCCATGTCACTGCGTTTGTTTGGTAACGTAACAGCAGGAACAATTATGCTTGGCCTATGGTACGCATTGATGCCGTGGTTTGCAAAGATTGGGATACCAGCATTTTTACATGCATATTTTGATTTCTTTTCCGGAGCAATTCAGACATATGTATTTGGAATGTTAACAATGGTATTCGTATCGAACCGTTATGATTAGGAGAGACTGTAACGGTTTGATGACAGGTTTTCTGACAAAAGAAAGAAAATGTATTTAAGGAGGAGTTTATTATGACAGGAATTACAAACGAAGGTTTAGTTTTAGCTTGTTCTGCTATTGGTGCAGGTCTTGCGGTTATCGCAGGTATCGGACCTGGTGTTGGTCAGGGTATTGCAGCTGGTTATGGTGCTTCAGCAGTAGGACGTAATCCAGGAGCAAAGGGAGATATCATGTCTACTATGCTTTTAGGACAGGCCGTAGCAGAGACAACAGGTCTTTACGGATTAGTTATCGCACTGATCCTTCTGTATGCTAACCCATTAATCGGAAAGCTGTAAGATGAGTCCTCGAGAATTCGAAAGGAGGCCATAAAGTGTTATTAGAGGCACTAAAGTATGATAACAGAATATTTGGTCTGGACCCACAGCTTTTATTACAGGTAGCATTTCAGATGCTCGCCATCTTTATTTTGTTTTTAGCAGCAAGTTATCTGCTTCTTGATCCGGTAAGAAAGATTTTGAATGACCGAAAAGAGCGGGTGATGAAGGAACAAAAAGAGGCGAAGGAGAGCCGGGAACAGGCAGTTCGTTTTAAAGATGAGTATGATACGAAGCTGAAACGGATTGATAAAGAGGCAGAACAGATTTTAAGTGATGCCAGAAAGAAAGCCATGCAGCGGGAGAATGAGATTATCGCAGACGCACGAGCGGAAGCAGCCCGTATCATGGAGAATGCAAAGAGAGAGGCAGAACTTGAGAAGAAGCGTGTTAAAGATGAAGTAAAACAGGAGATTATTTCTGTTGCCGCGCTTATGTCTGAGAAGATTATTGCCGCATCTGTCGATGAGGAGACACAGAATGCTCTGTTTGAGCAGACCTTAAAAGAGATGGGGGATAAGACATGGCTAAACGAGTAAGCAGTATTTATGGCAATGCTTTGTTTGAGCTGGCAGTCGAGGAGAACAAGGTGGATGCCCTTTTATTAGAGGTGCAGACATTGCAGCAGATTCTCCTTGAAAATGCGGACTTACTCTCTCTTTTAAATCATCCGGAAGTAAGCAAGATAGAGAAGTTAGACTTGCTGAAGAATATATTTTCCGGACGGGCATCGGATGAGGTGCTGGGATTCCTCAGTATTATTGTGGAGAAGGATAGACAGAAAGACATTCCAAAGATTTTTGAATTTTTCGTAGACAAAGCGAAGGAATATAGGGGAATTGGTAAAGTAAAAGTCGTTTCTGCCACAGAACTTTCTGCCCGTCAGAAGGAAAAACTTACAAAGCGTCTTTTGGAGACGACGAAATACACTTCCTTTGAAGTAGATTATCAGGTAGATCCGTCTGTACTTGGCGGTCTGATCATTCGAATAGAAGACAGAGTGTTAGACAGCAGTCTTAAAACGCAGATTGAGAAGCTCAGCAAAGGTTTATCAAAGTTGAGTTTGGAGAAAGAAGGTGTAGTTGGGGTTGGTTAATTTAAGACCGGAAGAAATCAGTTCCGTAATCAAGGGGCAGATTAAGAATTATACGGCGAAGCTGGAAACCACCGATGTTGGTACTGTTATCCAAGTGGCAGATGGTATTGCGCGTATTCATGGTCTGGAAAATGCAATGCAGGGTGAACTTCTGGAATTCCCGGGAGAAGTATACGGCATGGTTATGAACTTAGAGGAAGACAACGTTGGTGTTGTACTTTTAGGTGATTCCCGTGCAGTTAACGAGGGAGATGTCGTAAAGACTACAGGAAGAGTTGTAGAGGTTCCTGTTGGAGATGCACTTACCGGCCGTGTTGTTAACGCATTAGGACAGCCGATTGATGAAAAAGGTCCGATTGATACAGACAAATATCGTCCTGTAGAGCGAGTTGCTTACGGTGTTATTGACCGTCAGGCAGTAGATACTCCAGTACAGACCGGAATCAAGGCGATTGACTCCATGGTGCCGATTGGACGTGGACAGCGAGAGCTTATCATTGGTGACCGTCAGACAGGTAAGACTGCTATTGCAGTTGATACGATTATCAATCAAAAGGGCCAGAATATGCACTGTATTTATGTAGCCATCGGACAGAAGGCTTCGACAGTTGCAAGTATTGTAAAGACTTTAAAAGAACATGATGCAATGGAATATACAACCGTTGTTGCTTCTACAGCCAGCGAGTTAGCACCATTGCAATATATTGCACCATATGCAGGATGTGCGATTGGTGAAGAGTGGATGGAGCGTGGAGAGGACGTACTTATCATTTATGATGATTTAAGTAAGCATGCTACGGCATACCGTACCCTGTCCTTACTTCTGAGAAGACCACCAGGACGTGAGGCATATCCTGGAGACGTATTCTATCTTCATTCAAGATTATTAGAGAGAGCGTCAAGACTTTCCAAGGAACTTGGCGGCGGTTCTCTTACAGCGATTCCGATTATCGAAACGCAGGCAGGTGACGTATCTGCTTATATCCCGACAAACGTTATCTCCATCACAGATGGACAGATTTATCTCGAAACAGAGATGTTTCATGCAGGTTTCCGTCCGGCGATTAATGCGGGTCTTTCTGTATCCCGAGTAGGTGGAGCAGCACAGATTAAAGCGATGAAGAAGATTGCAGGTCCGATTCGTACCGAGCTTGCACAGTATCGTGAGCTTGCTGCATTTGCACAGTTTGGTTCCGAACTTGATGATGATACAAGAGAACGTCTTGCACAGGGTGAGCGTATTAAAGAAGTATTAAAACAGCCACAGTATCAGCCACTTGCTGTAGAAAAACAGGTCGTTATCATTTATGCGGTAACGAGAAAGTATCTTCTTGATGTACCGGTAGAGCGTATTGCAGAGTTTGAGAAGGGACTCTATGAATTTGTAGAGACGAAGTATCCAGAGATTTATAAGGCAATCCGTGAAACAGGAGAAATCAACAGTGAGACAGATGCGTTAATTCAGAAGGCCATTACAGAATTTAAGAATCAATTTTAAGGATGGTGATTGAATATGGCATCAATGCGAGATATTAAGAGGCGGAAAGAAAGTATTCAGAGTACGCAGCAGATTACCAAAGCAATGAAGCTCGTATCCACTGTTAAGCTTCAAAAAGCCAAGACCAGAGCAGAGAGTGCGAAGCCGTATTTTCAGAAGATGTATGATACGGTGCAGTCAATTCTCTCAAAATCAGGCAATATCGAACATCCTTACCTGACATTTAACGGTTCAGAAAAGAAGGCTGTAATCGTTGTAACGTCAAACCGTGGACTTGCAGGCGGCTATAACAATAACATTGTAAAGCTTGTTGCAGAGAGCGGACTTCCAAAGGAGAGTGTGGAGATTTACGGAATCGGTAAAAAGGGCATTGATTCCTTTGAGCGAAGAGGATATTATATCGCATCCGATGATTCCGATATTATTAATGAACCACTCTTTTCTGATGCAGTAGAGATTGGGCGTAAAGTTCTTGATGCTTATGCAGTGGGAGAGATAGGCGAGATTTATCTGGCATATACCGGATTTAAGAATACGGTAGTGCACACGCCAGAGTTTATTAAGCTTCTCCCTGTGGAAGTAAAAGCAGAAGCGAATGACGAGAAGAAGAGTCAGGCACCGATGAATTATGAGCCGGAGGCAGAAGAATCTCTGGACTTACTGATTCCAAAGTATATAAACAGTATTATATATGGAGCATTTATTGAGGCGGTAGCGAGTGAAAACGGAGCCAGAATGCAGGCGATGGATGCTGCTACGAGCAATGCGGAAGATATGATTTCTACTCTGTCCCTTGCTTATAACCGGGCAAGACAGGGTGCAATTACGCAGGAATTAACCGAGATTATTTCAGGTGCGGAAGCTCTGAATTAACAATAGGTAAGCAGAGACTCAAAGCTATAAGATTGTTATATTTACATGAAAATTTATACAAATGTTTATGTGGATATCTGAATAATTAAGCTTTTGAATCTGTTTACATGAACATTAAAGGAGTAAACAAAATGGCAGCACAGAATATAGGTAAAATCACCCAGGTTATTGGTGCGGTACTTGATATCCGATTTGACCAGGGTGTTCTTCCAGAAATTAACGATGCCGTTGAAATCCGTAGAAAAGATGGCTCCAAGCTGGTTGCAGAGACAGCACAGCATCTCGGTGACGATATTATCAGATGTATCGCAATGGGTCCGACAGACGGACTTGTAAGAGGAATGGAGGCCATTGCCACAGGCGGACCAATTACCGTACCTGTGGGGGAGGTTACTTTAGGACGTATCTTTAACGTTCTTGGAGAGCCAATTGACAAAAAGCCTGTGCCGGAAGGAGTAAAGAGAAATCCAATTCACCGTAAGGCACCGACTTTTGCGGAACAGGCAACAGAAACAGAAATCTTAGAGACAGGTATCAAAGTAGTAGACCTTCTTTGTCCTTACCAGAAGGGTGGAAAGATTGGTCTTTTCGGAGGTGCTGGTGTAGGTAAGACCGTACTCATTCAGGAACTAATCCGTAACGTAGCAACAGAGCATGGCGGATATTCTGTATTTACTGGTGTAGGAGAGCGTACCCGTGAAGGTAACGACCTCTATACAGAGATGAGTGAGTCTGGCGTTATTGATAAGACAGCAATGGTATTCGGACAGATGAACGAGCCTCCTGGAGCACGTATGCGAGTTGGTCTTACCGGACTGACAATCGCAGAGAACTTCCGTGATGAAGGTGGAAAGGATGTCCTTTTATTCATCGATAACATTTTCCGATTCACACAGGCAGGTTCTGAGGTATCCGCCTTACTTGGACGAGTACCAAGTGCGGTAGGTTACCAACCAACCTTACAGACAGAGATGGGAGCATTACAGGAACGTATCACTTCCACAAAGAACGGTTCTATCACATCCGTACAGGCAGTATATGTACCGGCCGATGACTTAACTGACCCAGCTCCGGCTACAACATTTGCCCATCTGGATGCAACAACTGTACTTTCCCGTGCTATTGTAGAACAGGGTATCTATCCGGCAGTAGACCCACTGGAGTCCACATCCCGAATCCTTGACCCTAGAATCGTAGGTGAAGAACACTATCAAGTAGCCCGTGGAGTACAGGAAATATTACAGCGTTATAAAGAACTGCAGGATATTATTGCCATCCTTGGTATGGATGAACTTTCTGAAGAAGAGAAAGTTCTCGTAGCCCGTGCAAGAAAGATACAGAGATTTCTATCTCAGCCATTCTTCGTAGCCGAGCAGTTTACCGGAACAACAGGACGTTACGTTCCTCTTGGTGAGACCATTCAGGGCTTCAAAGAGATTCTCGAAGGTAAATATGACGAGATTCCAGAAGGAATGTTCTTAAATGCAGGAAATATTGACGATGTATTAGCCAGATATAATAAGTAGGTGATTCTATGGCAGACAAAACATTCCGACTCGAAATCATCGCGCCGGACAGGATTTTTTATTCCAATGACATCTACATGGTGGAATATAATACCGTAGAAGGCCAGGTAGGCGTGTATGCCGACCACATCCCAATGACGCAGATTATTGCACCTGGCAAACTCCTCATTACTGAGAGAAATGGGGAGAAACAGGCTGCACTTCTTTCGGGTTTTGTCGAAATCACCCCTGAGAAAATGACCATTCTCGCAGAAGCAGTAGAATGGCCACAGGATATTGATATTGGCAGAGCCCAGGAAGCGAAAACCCGTGCAGAGAGAAGACTCTCCTCCGAGCAGGGTGGAGTTGATATTGGTCGTGCCGAACTCGCCCTCAAGCGGGCAGTCATCAGACTGGATGTAGCAGGTAAATAATTTAAAAAACTACAGACGAAAATGAACAACACCATAACATTTTATTCGTGACTTTGATTGCGGACAGGATACTATGTTGTTGTTCATTTTTTGTCTGTAGATCTAAAGCATGTTTGAAAAATCAATCATTCCTGTAATCTGCATGACCCAATTTGCAGTATATTTTATACTTACTCAGTTGATGTAGTCCGTTATATCCTCTTATTCAGAAAAAATCTTCCACAAATTGTAACGCACAGCTTTCAGAAAGCATTTTTCAAGGGGAGAAGTAAGCAGATGAGCTATATTAAACGTTGTTCAAGATTATCCTGCTTTCGTCTATTGAACAAAAATAGCGCAGCAATGAAATACCTCTTTTAGCAAAAAATAAACATTGAAATTTTGTAAAAGTAATTTATAATATGCTATAAACAGATTAAATAAGTATCAAATGTGTATTACGAATATTAGATATTGTGATATGCTCAAAAGAAGATTAAAAAGAAATTGGGATGTATAAAGAGAGGCTTATTGTTATGGAACACATGCAGATTAGAATGGCAACAATGGATGATTTAGATGAGATTGCTTCCGTGGAAGAGGAGTGTTTTCCTTCTGCAGAGGCGGCATCAAAGGAAGAATTTGCAGAGAGAATTGAGGTATATGGAACCCATTTTTGGCTGATGTGTGAGGACGAAAAAATAATTGCTTTTGTAGATGGAATGGTAACAAATGAAAGAAATCTGACAGATGAAATGTATCAAAAGGCAGATTTACATAATGAGATGGGAGCATGGCAGATGATTTTTGGGGTGAATACTCTTCCAGAATATCGCAGACAGGGCTATGCAGAGAAGCTTATTCGCTATGCGATTAATGATGCCAGAGCACAGGATAGAGAGGGTATGGTATTGACTTGCAAGGATAAACTTGTTCATTATTATGAAAAATTTGGTTTTCAGAATGAAGGAGTTTCAGAATCAGTACATGGTGGTGTTACATGGTATCAGATGCGTCTGACATTTTGACAGACTATTCTTGTATTTAATATAAATTGTGATGAACATTTTGTAGAAAGCATTTTCAGACACACGCTGTAGTGCTTTAAAAATGAGTATAATTGATATTTTCCGTTAACTTTGATAATATTTTGATAGCTTTTGACTGGACAAATAGTATGGAATGTTTATAATAAATAGTAAGAAAAGATTTTAAATAATTCTGGAATTGTATACTGCACGAAACTAACCAGAGAAAGAGGGGAAACCGCCATGAATATGCAGGAATTGTTAACTTATGTAGAAGAACTGACATTTAAGACATCTATGTTTGGTTATGATAAAGATGAAGTCGATATTCAGTTAGATAAAATCTGTGATGAGGCAGAAGCTATTGTTTTAGCAAAAGAAAAAGAGATAGAAGAACTTAAAAAAGAGAGTAAGACTGCCCTTGGAATCGCCGCAGCTGCGACTGGCAAAACAATGGAAGAATTAGAGAATGATACGAAAGAAGATATCATCGAAGCGGAAGTTAAAGACAGTCAGGCAACAGTAGAAGAGACAGCAGGAAAAGTAGATACTGTAGATACTACCGTTGGAGTAATGAGTGCAGATGAAGCCCAGGACGAGATTGAAGCTGTAAAGGCGCAGTTAGAAGCAGCACAGAAGAAGATTGAGACATTAGAGACAGAGATTGAATCAGAGAAGGCTAAAGCGGCTGCAGCCGTTGCACGTGCAGAAAAAGCAGAGAAGACAGTAGCAGATAATGTTGCTCCAGTGACAACAGATCAGGCTTATGAGAGATATATGAAGAATGCTGATTTGCTTTGCAAGCAGCTTTCTGACTTAGAGGGCAGACAGAATGCCATTCTTGATGAAGCAAGAGAACAGGCAGAGAGAGAACGCGAGAAAGCAAGAAAAGATGCGGCTGATATTATCAGTGAAGCAAGAAAGACTGCTGAGAGACTTTTAAAAGATGCGCAGGAGAATAAAGAGAATGCGATCGAAGAGGCTAAGAAGATTCATGAAAACAGTCTTCGTAAAGTGGAAGAAGAGAAGAAGCAGTGTGATGAACTGGCAGCACAGAAGAGTGCGATGGTTGAGTCTTTAAAGAAGTTAACAGAAGATACAGCACGTCTTATGGAGAAGATGAGAGGCTAGAACATATTTGAAAAATCAAAAGGCAATTTGTATGCCTTATATTTTGTAGAAAGTATTTTTAAATACTCTCTAAAGTACAGAGTCCGTTGGGAGTCGCTTACATATCAACTTTATATGAATATTTCAGGAGAATCGCAGTTGTGATTCTCCTTTTAACAAAGTAACTAGAGTGTGTTTGAAAAATCATTCCTGTAATTTGCACACCCCCAATTTGTGGTATAGTTTGCCTTCATTCAGTTGACGTAACTCGTTACGCTGCCCTCGTTCAGGAAAATCCCCCATAAATTGTAATGTACATCTTACAGAAAGCATTTTTCAAACGTGCTCTGGAGCATATTTCAAACACGTTCTAGAGGCAGGAACAGGCTACATAGAAAGGAAAGTATTATGAAACGTAGGGGGAAAGTATTATTAGCGATTGTTCTTGTGATGGCTATGATTGGGACTTCTATGGGTTCTTCTAATGTTCTGAGTGTATTTGCAAAAGATGTTGCGACAACTCCGGCAGCAGAAGAAAGTAAGGAAGTAAAGAGAACCAACACAAAGGAAAACTCGAGAATAGAAGGAACTAATGCAACGCAGGAAGTAATTACTACACAGGAAAGTCAGCAAGCTGCCAGGCAGGATACAACGTCAGAACAGGATACAGTAGCGGAACAAGATACAAGTACGGCTACTGACCAGGAAACGGCTACTGCAGCAAAGCAGGTGGATATTGCAGACAGTATAACCAGTGTAGATATGTCTGCCATTATTAATGGGGAAAGTGTGAATATATTATCATCTTCAGACATTAAGGTTCCAAGAGGAGCCGCTGTTTGCATAACAGTGGGATATAGCAATATGCAGCAGATTGAGGAAGGGAGTATTTTATATTATCAACTTCCTGAACAGATTAAGTCTTCTGCACAAAGTGGGACATTGACAGAAGGAGAGGGAGAAGACAAGACGACAATAGGAAGTATCACCGTTAGTCAGACAGGACGTGTGGAGATTTCCTATACAAAAGACTACATTAAAAAATGTGGTGGAATGATACTGAGCGGACAGTTTTCGGTAACAGGCAGTTTCAGTGAAAGCTGTGGAGCAAATGGAACAGAAGTACTTTGTTTTGGACAGCAGGAAGTAACTGTGAACTTCAAAACAGAAGATCCCTCAGACGGAACAACAGCTTCAGATAGTGAAGAGACTACACAGGATGATCAGGGTAAGGCAGATCCTGCTGCGACTACAACAAAGGAAGAAGAGACATCAACTGCAGATAAAGATACAACAGAAAAAGAAGAGACATTTGGAAGTCTGACAATTGAAAAGAAGGTAGTTGGTAATAATATTCCAGAAGAAACCTACAACATTAAAGTTGAATCTGCAGAGGGGAATAATAATAAAGATCTTACGAAAGTTACCGTAACAGATACCGCAGATAAGAAAGAACTTACGACAATCGCCAAAGTATCGGGAACACTTACATTTACTATAAAGGCAGGACAGAAAGTAGAGTTACAGGATCTTTCAACAGGTAACTATAGTGTTACAGAAGCAATTGATGATAAAGCTTCTTATACAGCATCATATTCTGAGGGAAATACTGCCATTGCCGTAACACAGGATAAAACAAGTGCAGTGACAGTAACAAACACATACCCAACAGAACTCTACTTTTTAAATAAAGACAGTATAGCAGATACAGTGCTTGCCGGAGCAGAATTTGCAATTTATAAAGCCGCTGATGTCAGTGAAGCAGGTATTGTAAGTGATGGAGCAGAAGCTGTCACATCCTGGACAAGTGGAACTGTTAAAACAGATCTTACAGGAAAAGTAAAGGTTGGAGAAAGCTATGTGTTAGTACAGACAAAGACAGCACAAAGTGATTATGAAAAGGCAGAAACAGTTCTGTTTGCCGTAGATGAAAAGGGACAGATTACAGTTGGCAAAGACAGTGAAAAGTATTATGATGATGCAACGCACACATTAACAGTTGACAGCAAGAAAAAGACGGGAACACTTTCTGTAAAGAAGATTATTGAAGATGGAGAAGAAGGAGCAGCATTTGACTTTACTGTAACATTTGCAGACTTTAATGATAACCATGGTGGTGATGTTACCATTACAAGAAATGGAAAGGATACAACAGAAACGGTAGCGGCAGATGGTAAGTTAGCCCTGAAAGCATTAACCAATAATGAAACAGTTAAGATTGCCGGAATTCCATATGGTACATCTTATACTGTTTCAGAAACTCAGAAGGAAGGCTATTTAGAAACGGAAAATAGTGGTCTTACCGGTGTAATTGGTGATAATCAGGCAAAAGATGAAAAAGATATTGCTTCTGATGCCAATACAGAAAGAGTAGTAGATGCAGAAGCTTCCATTACCAATACAAAGCTTGCAGGATTTACTGTTAAAAATTCTATAAAGAACAGTGAACAGAATGTATCGGATAGTAAGCGTAAGAGGAAATTTGACTTTACAGTAACATTAACAAAAAATAATGAACCTTATACAGGAGAAGTTACTTTAAAATACAGCAATAAGAAAGAGGCAGAGAAACTTTCATTAAAAGATAGCGAAATGCCGGGTGTTTATAGCGGGATTGAATTAGCTGATACCCAGAGTGTAGCATTTAGTGGATTGCCTTCTGGTGTAAAGTATGCAGTGGAGGAAAAAACAGACGAGAATTATGATGTTTCTGTAAAGGTAAATCCTGATAAGAAAGCTGCAGACAGCAAGACAGAAGGCGAGAACAACAAAGCTGTTGCAGAGGGAACCATTAATAAAGCAGGAGATACTATAGAATTCACAAATACCAGAAAGATAGGAGCTGTTTCTTTTACAAATACAGTAGAAGGAGATTCACAGGACGAATTCTATAAATTTATTGTTAAAGTAGATGACACAGAATTTAATGGAACCGCACAGATTATAAAGGCTGACGGAACCCAAGCAGATAAGCAGGTAACTAAAAAAGATCCTATCGAACTTTCTAATGGAGAGAAGGCAGTTATTGGAAATCTTCCATCAGGCCTGGACTATAAGGTTCAGATAGAATCAGGAACAAAGTATGTAGCAAGTGTAGATGGAACGGTTGCATCAGAGAAAAATGGAACGATTGAATCTGAGAAAACGGCAGAATCAAAGTTTGTTCTTAGTCCGATAAGAGTATCCATCAAAAAGACTGATTCTTCAGGGCAGCAGGTACTTGCCGGAGCAAAACTTCTTCTGAAAAATAAGGAAGATAAAACAAAAGTTTTAAGCTGGACATCAGAAGAAGAAGCAAAAGTATTTGAGAAAGTTCTGAATGTAGGAGATACTTACACACTTTCAGAGGTAACAGCACCAAGTGGGTACGAAGTTGCTGAGGATATTACATTTACCGTAGAAAAGGATGGAACAGTTTCTATTGATGGAAAGTCCGTAGATAATAATGAAGTTATCATGAAAGATAAAGAAGTTCCAGATGGGGAAGAAGGAAAACTTGTTGTAAACAACGTAGTAAAATATGGTGGGAACAGCCAGGCAGTAAATAGAACTTTCTATGTAGCATTATTCAGCGATGCAGATTGTGAAAAGAGAGTATCTGATGTGAAAGAACTCCGATGCGAAGGGACATGGTCTGCATATACCGTATTTGAATACTTAAAAGATGGAATATATTATGTCGCAGCGACCGATGAGGATGGTAATAAATTAGATTCATTAAATATTACAGGAAGTGGCGTTAAGTATGAAATTTCAGCAGCGAAAAAAACAGTGGGTGCTGTAATTACGAATAACATCGAAACACCAGGAGATGACTTCTTAAATACAAGACATGATATCACAGTGACAAAAAATGTTACCATTAAAGGAAAAGCTATTCCTGATACATTTAATGGAACCTTTTATGCAAGCTTATTTACAGATCCATATTATACATATCGTGTAGATCAGATGACGGTAGATTTGCAGGTAGAAAAAGGACAAAGTGTCTCGTCAGCATTTACCAGTCTGGCAAATGGTACCTATTATGTGGCTGAGACAGATGCAGATGGTAATCTGGTAGAAAACAGCGACTTTGATTTTGATGTAACATATACTGGAAATACAGAAGTAACCTTTAATGAGGATAATTCGAATGCTTCTCTTACTATTACGAATGATATGAAAGAAAGTCATGCTGATTACGAGAAATATCTGGAAGATAATCCATCAGACAGCAATAGCGATAATTCGAACACAAACGATAATAACTCAAATACAGAAGAAAATACTTCTGAGACAGATTATGAGACAACAGAAGTGGATGAAGAGAATAACACAGAAGAAACAACACAGGATAATACCCATACGAAAAACACTTCTACAAAAGCAAAAACAACATCTTCTTCTAAAAAAACAAAGAAGAGTAACAGTTCTAAAACAGGAGATACTTCCAATATCTTATTCTATATAATTTTAATGGTTGCTGTTATTACAATTGGCAGTATAATTATATACAAAAGGAAAAGAGAAGAACAGTAGCGAAAAAGAATATAGTAAAATGTAGAAAGGGACTGCCATAAGGTAGTTCCTTTCTGTTATTTATGTTATGATAGGATGTAACCTAATAAGAATATGTTGAATAGGGACAGTCTTAAAATTCAAGGAGTATATTTCATACTTATACAACCATAGAAGAATTTGTTAGTATACAGTTTGTGTGTAGGCTCTTTACGAATTTAAGATTAAAAAATATAAAAAGTGACAGAGGTATTTATGTTAAAGTTGGTTATTTTTGATATGGATGGATTAATGTTTGCCACAGAGCAGGTAAACTACAGAGCATTTACTGAAATTGTAAAAGAGGAGGGATATGAACCAACCTTCGAGCAGTTTACAGGCTTTTTAGGAATGAATGCAAGAGATATCCAGAAGAAATATTATAGCTATTATGGAGAAAATGTCGATGCAGAAGGCATTTACAAAAAAGTTGGACAACGGGCAAAACAGATTATCCGCAAGGAAGGTGTTCCTGAAAAAGCAGGACTTAGACAATTATTAAAAGTAGTAAAAGAAAAAGAGTTGCTTGCAGCTGTTGCGAGTGGTTCAGATACAGAAGTAATTAAGGAGTATTTAGAAAGAACCGGACTTACTCCATATTTTGATACGGTGCTTTCTTCAAAGGAAGTAAAAAGAGGAAAGCCATATCCAGATATCTTTTTAGAAATCTGCAAGCAATTAAATATAAAAACAGAAGAAACGCTTGTATTAGAAGACTCTGCCAACGGGGTACAGGCAGCGCTTGCAGGAAATTTTTCTGTAATTAATATACCAGACCTGCTTCCAATTCCAGAAGAACAACAGGAAAAGTGTGTAGCGGTAGTTGAAGACCTGAATAAAGTAATTAATTATATTAAATAAATTTTATAATTACCGATAGTTCCTGTATTGTTCCGAATATAGAAAATAAAAATATAGCTATAGTAAGATTTGAATTAGGGTAAGAAAACTGAGATGTTATATTTTGTTTGGTATATTTGTAAAGCATCTTTTTATACTATATTTTTAGCTTTAGCTATTGAACAATATCAATATTTCTTGCATATGATAAATAAAACTGTGCGAAGGCAGGAAATATTGATATGAATAAAAAAGATGATTTTAATTTTGAATGGCTTCCGGGATTTCGTGAAATGATGGCTTGTCAGAATAGTGCGGAAAATAACAGTAGTGGTGCAATGCCAGGTAGCAGCACAACGACAAATAATAATGCAATGCCAAACAGTAATCCAATAGCAGGCCACAATAATCAGAATATCAGCAATATAGATAAGCTTCTTCCTCCAGAACAGCTTCAGCAGGAAGAACAGCAATACTGGAAAGACTATGAATATCTTATTCAGCTTTTGCCATTGATAGCAAGAGAGGTATGGGTGGTTACAGATGCATTGCTTGATCAGTATGAATATACAGGAAGTCCTATTTATTCAGAATACCCAGATAAGGTGACTATTTTAAAAATTGTGGATATGGTGTATGATAAGTTGAAGTATCGTGAGCAGCAGGAAACAATGCAGGCAGATGATGAAACGGTAATAAGAAATCCATATTTTGTGGAAGAGAGCCTGCGTGACAGCAATACACCGTTTCGTACATTGATACATGTTATGTTACATTGGAACATAAATTACCGCAGGCAGCGATACTATCGAAGACAAAGAGTATTTTCAAAATACTGATTTAGTGATTATGGATTGAATAAACAGACAAGGGGAAGAGCGTACAGTACTTTTCCCCAATAGGAGAATGATTATGGAGTTTTTACTCACAAAGATTAAAGAAAATTTAAATGAAGAGATGCTTCTTCTTACAATAAGTAACCCAAGAAAGGCAGAAGAAATTAAAAAATACAATATCCGTCCGATTCTTGTAAAGGACAAACTCGTATTTCAGAGTGCGGCATATACGAAGACGCAGGTTTTTCACAAGAATTTAAATAAAAAAGAGTTGATGGAGCAGATTGAACAGGTCTTACCTCTTTATAAGCAGGTACAGTTACAGACAGTTGCCAATGAACTGACGGCTCTTATCAACAAAAAAGGAAAGGCAGCGATTAAAGTAAAGAAGCAGAATAATCAGGTGAAGGCTAAAAGGTCATCTGATAAGAGCCATTTGCTGCATAACCGCACAAAGAAATATATTTTACCGGAAGGAACGGTTGTCCCGTTTTTAAAAGATTTAGGAGTTATGACAGCAGAGGGAAAAATTGTCCGGACAAAGTATGATAAGTATCGCCAGATTAATCGTTTCCTTGAATTTATTGAGGATGTTTTGCCACATTTGCCACAGGACAGAGAAATTACGATTCTTGATTTTGGCTGTGGTAAGTCCTATCTGACATTTGCCATGTACTATTATTTAAAAGAGTTAAAAGAATATGATATCCGAATTATTGGGTTGGATTTAAAGAAAGATGTTATAAAGAACTGCAGCCGTCTTGCTGCAAAATATGGCTATGATAAACTGAAGTTTTATGAAGGTTCTATCGAAGAATTTGAAGGTGTAACACAAGTAGATATGGTTGTGACGTTACATGCCTGTGACACGGCAACGGATTATGCCCTGTATAAAGCATTGCGCTGGGGTGCATCCGTTATTTTATCTGTTCCATGTTGCCAGCATGAATTAAATAAACAGATTTCTGTATCAGAGTTTGAGCCAATAACGGATTATGGAATTTTAAAGGAACGTTTTTGTGCCCTTGCGACAGATGGCATTCGTGCAAAAATATTAGAAGAACAGGGATATGATACACAGATTCTTGAATTTATCGATATGGAACATACTCCGAAAAATCTTTTAATTCGTGCAGTAAACCGAAAAAAAATATCAGATAAAAAGAAGGGAAAAGCACAGGAGCAGGTAGACACATTCTGTAAAGAATTTGGATTTATGCCTACTTTGTGGAAGCTTCTTCAGGAAGAAGGAGGACTGAAAAATGAATAAAAATATACAGCTGATCATTCTGCATATTGTGGTAGCAGTACTGTGCTTTGTTGGAGCGTTGGTATTTTTTAATAATCGTATCAGCATGGAAAAAGGAAGTGCAGTAGCAGAACTTGCGAACCCATCCTATCCTGTACTTGAAATCGGAAATGATACAAGCAGTTATAACCTTATGGCAGGTTATAAAGAGGATATTGATTTGTCACTGGTGCGTAATCAGATTACGCTTACTAACAATAAAAATGCGCTTATTTTAAAGCTGCATGATTACGATTATGATATTACAGCAATACAGTATACCCTTTTTGAAAAAACACCAGATAAGCCAACAGAAACAGGGACGCTGAATCGGCTTACAAAAAATAAAAAGAAAAATATTAAACTGGGAACGCTGACATTTAAAAATACATTATCAGAGAACAAAGTCTATTATCTGAAGTTGTCCGTAAGACTTGATAATAAAACGAGAATTTATTTTTACACAAAAGTACAAAGTGGTTCAGGATATCATCTGGATGATTATCTTGCCTATGTTTTGAAGTTCCACAATAATTTATTCAGTAAGGGAACAATGGAAGAGAATGCAAGTTATCTTGAGACTTCAGCTGATACGATAGATGATAACTTAGAATCAGTAAGTATTCATTCTGGGAGTGAAGCCGTATCTTTTGGAAATATGGAAGTAAAGCAGGAAACGAAGCCCAGAATTACTTTACAGGAAATGAATAATACTTACACTGTTATTCGAGTAGATACGATACTTTCTACAGAAATCAGTGATGGCGTTGTGCAGTACTATGATTTGAGTGAGACATATAAGCTCAGATATTCCGCAGAGAGAATGTATCTTTTAGACTATGAAAGAACAATGGATGCTTACTATAATGAGTCTATTATCGATTCTGCTAATAATCTGATCAGCCTTGGAATACAGAATGAGAAAAATATAAATTATATTTATTCAGACAAAGGATATAAAGTTTGTTTTGCAGTAGAAGGACAGTTATGGTATTACGATTATCAGTCCTCAGATATATATAAGGTATATAGTTTTGCTTCTGAAAGTTTGACAGATATGCGAAATGCAACTGACAATCACGGAATTAAGCTGTTAAGCATGGATAATAAGGGAAATATCTATTATCTTGTTTACGGATACATCAACCGCGGCAGACATGAGGGAATGAATGGAATCCAGATTATGAAGTATGATGCGAAAACAAACTGTAATGAAGAACTTTCCTTCCTTTCTACTTCTTTGCCATATGACAGCATGAAGGAAGATTTAGAGAAGTTCTCCTACTTAAATTCCAAATCTGTTTTCTATTGCATTTTAGAGGGAGACCTGCATGAAATTAATTTAGAAAAAAAATCTGATAAAATATTAGAATCAGGACTTGTCAATGAAAGTCTTACCGCATCTAAAAATCAGAGCATTATTGCGATAGAAAAAGACCAAAATATCTATAAAAACCGTGAAATAGAGATGATTGATCTTGAATCAGGAAAGAAGCAGAATTTTACTTGTAATTCCAATAAAAGGATTCGTGCAATCGGCTTTTTGTCAAATGACTTTATTTACGGAGAAGCAAACGCAGTTAACGTATCAAAAAGTAGTAATGGAACAATAAACTTCCCAATTACAAAGATTCATATTGTAAATATTGATGGAAAGACAATTAAAGAGTATCAGAAGGCGGGACGTTATATCATGTCCACGCAGATTAAAGGAAGTGTTCTTGAAATGTCTCTTGGTAAAAAAACAGGAAACAGAATACGTAAAACAGGAGCAAAAGACTATATTCGCTATAAAGAAGAAGAGGAATCTGATGCAGTAACACTCACTTCCAAGTATACGGAAACATACTGGACACAGCTTTATCTCAAGTTCCCGAATTATGTATATATTCAGGTAGTTCCAGACCTTTTGTTAACAAAGATAAGGGTCAATGAAGACGATGTAACACTGAAACTTTCTAACAGTGGTGAAAAGGTAGAACAGTATTTTGTTTACGCATCCGGAACACAAAAAGCAGTGTATACAAATCTTACAGAAGCGATAACACGTGCCTATGAAGAACGAGGTAATGTAATTGACAGCAAGGAAAATATCCTGTGGAAGTGTATTTATGCAGACTATGCCCAGGTAGCAGGTATGGATAGTGTTGTAAAAGTTAAATCAGATGATAGGTCTCTTGCAGGCTGTCTTTCAATGATAGCAGCGGTTAACGGAAAAGACATTTCTCCATCTTCCATAGACATCGGAAAAGGCAGCGTTGCAGAACTTATGAAAAAATATAGCGGTCATACAACACGCAATCTCACAGGCTGCAGTGTAGACGAGATTCTCTACTATGTCAGTCAGGGAAGTCCGATACTTGCCAAGTTAAACAGTAACCGCTATGTCATTGTAATGAGTTATAATGCAACCAAAATACGATATCTTGATCCTGTAACCGGTCAATCTACCGCCGGAGGAAGAAACGAGATAACGAGCAGATTAGAAAAGGCAGGGAAGGTATTCTACTCTTATTTGGCGGAGTAGAAAGACAGACGACCCTCATATGTGAATTTGCTCCTGGAAATAATTAAATAGAACCATGCCCCTCAAAGGTATTGATTTTGACTCCGTTGTAAAAAACACAAAAGTCGCAAAATCAATACCTTTTGATGGTCTTATTTTATTCAATTATTTCTGTCAATCTGCAAAGTAATTTTTCTACGATGGACTTCGGGAGTTCTGACTTTGGTGAAGTACTCGGCAATTGAATTACCAAGGATTCCTGCTTAACTTTCTAAATTCGTGGATTGATAAGAGAAAGACATTGCTCCCTGCTTTTTATATTTGTGTGGGTGAAGTGGATGGAAGGTGGAGACTTTGCGGTTATACTTCTTCAATTACAGGTATTCTATGGTTCATCTGTTTTTTCACTCCAACAAATACAAAATTAGCAAATGTAAGGGATAAAATAAATAGAAGAAGTACTTCCACCCGCGTCCCTTTTCTCCGCTGTAGCAGTGTAGAATCAAGCTGTCTGCCAATGCAAATACCTGTACCGGGAATGGTGAGACATATGTCAGTAGTGGTAATGCAGCGGGCAAAGTCCCAATAAGTCCTGATTTGATTGGCAAGTGGGTACAGGTTCCTCTTTTTTTATAAATGGAATAAAAGAAAAAGATACATAAAATGCCGGCAGCCCCGCAGTCCGTCTGGAAAACTTCACTGAGACAGCAAAAAATGATGAGAATATCGATATTTTTATAGAAAATATTTCGGCGGTATTGTGATACATTTTCCATAAAGATCATAGCGGTGAAGCCTAAAAACAAGGTGAATAGTACATTTTGTTCTTGAAAAGCAGATGAGAATGTTCTAAGGGGTAGTTGTTGTGAATGCAGGAGAGAGTCGAGGGTATCTGCAGGTAAATACTGGAATGCCAAATCATAGGGAATCTCTGATAAAAGGGCGAAAATAAGCAGTCTTACCTGGTATTTTTTTCGATTTTTTGTATGAAAGAATCCTTCTATAAGGATAAAACAAAAAAGGGGAAAGGAAAGACGTCCCACTGCTCTAAGAAGAAAATAAGCCATTTTGGAGAGGTAGGACTGATAAATAACTCCGATATGGTCAAGCAGCATCGAAAAAAGTGCTATATATTTTAAATGATATCCAGATAATTTTTTTAAGTTCATAATCTCTCCATTTCTTTGTGTTATACTTTAATGATAGTCTGATTATAACCAGAAATAAAGCAAAAGAAAAGGGAAGGATAGATACAGCGTGCAAAAATTTCTGTAAAAGGGGAAAGATAAAGAAAAGACATGACGAAAAGATGGTATAATAAATCTGTATAAGACATATAAGACACGAAACCGTGGAGGTATATACTATGAATAAGAAACGTAACGGATTATTATGGCGGGTACTTAAGATATGGGGAATCTGTCTGGTGCTGGCTTTCTGTGTGCTTGGAGTAATTGCAGTGAAAAGGGTGGGAATGCCTGTAGTTACAATGTATAAAGAGGCAACGAAAGATGTAGCAAAAAGTAGCAAAGATACATTTCAGGCAGAACAGACCTCTCTCGTATATGATGTAGACGGGAATGAAATAAAGAAGTTAAAACAGGAGAAGGATGTTTCCTATCTTGATTATGAGGATATTCCGGATGCAGCAAAGCTCGCGATTATTTCGATAGAAGATAAGAATTTTACTACCCATCATGGAATTGATATTGAAGGTATAGCACGCGCAGGAGTTTCTCTTGTTTTAAATCGCGGAAATATTACCATGGGAGGGAGTACGATCACACAGCAGCTTGCAAGAAACGTATTTCTTGGTTATGAAAAGACTTACAGCCGTAAAATAAAAGAAATGTTTATTGCAGTAGCACTAGAGCAAAAGTATACCAAACAGGAAATTCTTGAATTTTACCTGAACAATGTATATTTTGCAAATGGTTACTACGGAATCGAATCGGCATCCGAGGCATATTTCAACAAAGAAGCTAAGGATCTGTCTATATCACAGATAGCATTTTTGTGTTCCATACCAAATAGTCCAAACCGCTATGACCCATATAAACACAAGGATTCTACACTGAAAAGACGTGACCGTATCCTTAAAAATATGTATGAGGACGGCTATATAAGCCAGAGTCAGTATGAAAAATCTTTGGATGAAAAGATAACAATTATGCCAAAGAAAGAGACAACAACGAATGACTATGCCGAAACTTACATTTTAAAATGTGCGACAGAAGCTTTGATGAAAGAGCAGGGATTTGAATTTAAGACGACATTTGCCAGTGATTCTGAAAAGGAAAAATATAATGAAGAATACGATGAGCTGTATAACACCTGCAAAAAGAGTCTGTACTCTGCAGGTTACCGTATCTATACATCAATAGATATGGAGAAGCAAAAACAGCTTCAGGACTCTGTATCTTCCCAGCTTTCCATGTTTACGGAAAAGACAGACGATGGTGTTTATAAAGTACAGGGTGCAGCAGTATCTATCGATAACTCAACTGGAAAGGTAGCAGCCATTGTAGGAGGTCGAGAGGAAGATCAGGAAGGTTACGGTTTAAACAGGGCATATCAGAGCTTCCGCCAGCCAGGAAGTGCGATAAAGCCAATTCTTGTATATACACCGGCACTTGAAAGGGGTTACACCCCGGACAGTACATTAGATGACAGCCGTATGACTGGAAGTGATGCAGTATCCAATGCAGGTTACTCTTATTCCGGAGCGATTTCCTTAAGAAGAGCAGTAGAGAAGTCCAGCAACGTAGCAACTTACCGACTATATGAAGAACTGGGAGCACGTAGCTGTATGAAGTACCTTGAGGCTTTGAATTTTAAAGGACTTGATAAAAAGGACTACAAGTATAATCAGACACTTTGTATCGGCGGTTTCACAAACGGAACAACAGTAATAGAAATGGCAGCAGGTTATGCGACAATCGCAAATGACGGAGAATATCGTACTCCGGACTGTATCATAAAAATTACCGATGCAAAGGGCAACGATATCGTGCCGGAAGACACATCAACAAAGTCTGTTTACTCCAGCAGTGCATCAAGAATGATGACAAGCGTACTGCAAAGCTGTGTAACAGAATCTGAAGGAACCGCTCATGTCTGTCAGCTAGACGTAGATATGCCAGCAGCCTGTAAGACGGGAACAACCAACGACTATGTAGACGGATGGCTCTGCGGCTACACACCATACTATACGACCGCAGTCTGGGTAGGAATGGACAAATATAAATCTGTAGAAAACCTAAAGGGCAATACCTATCCAGCAAGTATTTGGACAAACTATATGAATAAGATTCACCAGGGACTACCCCGCAAGGAATTTGAATCCTATTTAGGAGATACCGAGAGTACAACAGAAACAACCACCGAAACAACCGAAGACGACACCGAAAGCACAACTGAAAGCACCACCGAAACAACAGCAGATAACACAGCCTCTGATACAACAGAGCCTGACACTTCTCAGGATTATTATAATCCGGATGATAACAATAATATCGGAAATAACAACAACAATGGCTATGGCGACGGTAATAATGGCAACGGTGGAAACAATGGAAATGACGATAATAATAACGACTCCGGAATGGATAACGGAGGAAATAGCGATGGAGGCGACGGCGGGAATAACGGAGACAATGGAACCCCCGATAATGGCGAATAATCATCATTGTAAGAAAACTATGGTAAAGAAAAAAAGAATTTTTATAAGTATTGCATTTTGTGACTTTGTGCTATGGAATTCTGACCGTAGGAACTTGGGACTCATTTTCCCAAGTTCCTGTTTTTCTGGGCAGAATGGAATGTTTAGCGCAACGGAACAAAATCAAACTTATAAAAATTCTTTTTTTCTTTAGAAGATTAACTACAATTCAGCTCAATATCTTCCTTTTCAGCGGTGTCTGTCTCTAGAGCGTGTTTGAAAAATCATTCGTGCAATCTGCACGTCCCAATTTGCGGTATATTTTGCCTTCATTCAGTTGACGTAGCCCGCTACGCCGCCCTCATTCAGACAAAATCTCCCA